>NZ_CP014616.1:322500-547500 GCF_001590685.1 Sporosarcina psychrophila | reverse complement strand
TCTTATTATAAACAGAGTTTCTCATTTCGTCAACACTTTTTCATCAATTAATTTTAAGTATTATTGAGAACACGATTAGAGTGCGGTTTGCAGGTCCTCACCGTGTCCTCAACAATCATTTTACAGCTTGCACTACCACAATTTGCCCTGCACATTTCCCACATCTATATTTTCTAACGTCCATCCTTCTTCTCCGGTTATAAAGTAGCTTACATGATGTACACTCATATACATAGATAGAATAGGTCTTCTTATTCTTCTCAGTTAGTGGTCGGCAAAACCTTGGGGAAGAAGTGCGCTTTAGCAACTCTCTAAAATCTGCATCGCGATGACGGTAACCTCTTCCTTCTATATGAAGATGGTAATGACAGAGTTCATGTTTGATTACACCAACCAACTCTTCAGTTCCATACAACTCCAAAACCAACGGATTAATTTCGATCGAATGATTTGAAAGTATATAGCGACCGCCTGTTGTTCTTAGTCTACTATTAAACCGAGCAATATGAAGGAATGACTTTCCGAATGCTTCTAAAGAAACACTTTCAATAAGCTCCTTCAATTCTTCATCCGTCATAGCCACCCCTCCTTTAGTCGTCATTTTGCAGTCGGCGGTAACATCGTCAGCGAAATACGTCCTTTTCCTTTATCTACACCTTCCACCCACACAGTTACAATATCTCCCGAAGAAACGACGTCTAGTGGATGTTTTACATATCCTTTTTTCAATTTCGAGATATGAACGAGACCATCTTCCTTTACACCGATATCCACAAAGGCACCGAAGTCCACAACATTTCGAACGGTTCCTTGCATTTCAAGACCTTCATATAGATCCTTCATGTCGAGTACATCTGCTTTTAATAGTGGTTGCGGATAATCATCACGCGGGTCCCGATTTGGTCTTTGAAGTATTTCGATAATATCTTTCAATGTCACTTCCCCAACATCTAACCTAATCGCTAAAGCTTTGATGTCAAGTGCAGACAATGCATCCCCAGTTTCTTTCTTACCGAGCAACTTCTTGCTTGCATTCGCTTCTTCTAGTATTTGTTCCGCCAATTGATAACTTTCGGGGTGAATCCCCGTCGAATCAAACGGATCTTTTGCATCAGGTACCCGTAAGAAACCAATCGCTTGTTCATAAGTCTTCGCTCCGAGGCGGGGTACTTTCTTCAATTGATTGCGCTTCGTAAACAATCCATTCTCTTCCCGCGATTTCACAATATTTTCCGCGACGGTTTTGGACAGCCCTGCCACATATTGAAGTAGCGAGGATGATGCAGTGTTAACATCTACTCCTACCCGGTTCACAGCTGTTTCAACTACGAATGATAGTGATTCGGAAAGACGTTTTTTAGCTACGTCATGTTGGTATTGTCCAACACCAACTGAGCCTGGATCAATTTTCACAAGCTCAGATAACGGATCCTGTAAACGCCTTGCTATCGAAACCGCACTCCGCTGTTCAACTTGAAGATCAGGGAACTCATCCCGCGCTTGAGCCGAAGCTGAATAAACACTGGCACCCGCTTCATTTACAATGACATACGAAACACCTGCTTGTGCTTCTTTTATACATTCAACTATGAACAATTCCGATTCACGCGAAGCTGTTCCGTTACCTATTGCAATGATTGTGATCGGATACTTTTTCAGTAACTCCAAAATAGCACGCTTCGATTTTTCCTTTTCCATTTTGGGTTGATGCGGATAAATTACGGATATTTCAAGTAATTTCCCTGTTTCATCAACTATGGCAAGTTTACACCCTGTCCGGAAGGCCGGATCAAGACCTAATACCACTTTCCCTTTCAATGGAGGTTGTAGGAGAAGACTTTTCAAGTTTTCCGAAAACACATGGATTGCTTGCTCTTCGGCCTTTTCAGTAAGCGCCGCCCTAATTTCCCGTTCAATAGATGGAGCAATCAATCGTTTAAATGCATCTTCAATCGCTTCTTTTACATGTGGTGCAGAAGGCGAATGTGATTTACGAATCAACTCACGCTCAAGTCCTCCGATAATTCGTTCACTCGGGAAAGAAATACCGACACGTAACACATCTTCTTTTTCACCGCGGTTTAATGCAAGAACACGGTGTGGAACGATTTTTTTCAAAGGCTCTTCATACTCATAGTAATTTTCGAAAACGTCACGCTTGTCCTCTGCCCCCTTGCGGACTGCAGAAACAATCATCCCATCTGACCACGCTAACTTTCGTATGTTTTCCCGTATTGCGGCATCATCCGCAAATTGTTCAGCTACAATGTCCCGAGCTCCAGCCAATGCGTCTTCAAGCGTATTTACGCCAATTTCTTCATTTAAGAAAGGCAAAGCAAGATCTTCCGGTGAATTTCCCGAAAACTCCATCAGTTTTTTCGCCAGTGGTTCAAGACCACTTTCAATTGCAATCATGGCACGTGTCCGTCTTTTTTGTTTGAAAGGTCTGTACAAGTCCTCAATTCTTTGCAAAACGGTAGCGCTTTCAATTGATTTCCTCAAATCGTCATCCAGTTTACCTTGTTCATCGATAAGACGAATCACTTCTTCTTTGCGCTGTTCAAGACCTTTCACATAACTATAAGCATCTTCAACCGCTTTAATTTGCACTTCGTCCAACGAACCAGTTTCTTCTTTTCGATACCGCGCGATAAATGGGACAGTATTTCCTTGGTCAAGTAATGCGATTACCTTTTCAGCTTGATGTATACTGACGGCCGCTTTCTCAGCTGTAGCCTCAACAATATGCTTCATCAATAAAACCACCCTTCCTTCTATAGATTCATTTTAACATAAGAAAAGCGCAAGGCGCCTTCTAGACGCGACAGGCATAAGTCGAGCCAGCGACGTGGCGCTCTTTGCCACATAGCTGGATTGCTTATGACCCCGAGCGGCTGGCGGCTGAAGCTAGACACTATTCTAAGTCAAAAAAACGTATACTTTCTTACCTGCGAACAAAAGCACAAGCGCCTGTTCTGTGGCGACAGGCATAAGGCGGGCTGGCGAAGCGGTGTTCTTTGCCGCACAGCCGGACCGACTTATGACCCGAGCCTCTAGGCGCTGGAGTCTGGACGTAAACAAAAGCGCAAGGCGCCTATCTAGATGGGAAATCTCCATATTGCATTCTATCCGCAATCCAAGACTTTATAATTTCCCGCAATAAAAAAGCCCACCTCCAACTCACAGAAGTAGGCTTCCAGCTATAAATGTTGCATCGTCACCGTGTTCAATTGAAGCCAGCACTTTTTGATATAGCTCACAAGGTCCCGAACTTTCCTTCAATGAAGCTTTCGGGCTTCTAAGTATGACGCCATCTGAATGGAGGAAAAATAGGTCTCCCTTTTCATAGTTGTATTGTTGCGTTTTTAACTTTTGCGGTCTCCCTGAAAGATAGCCCATTACCGGTAAAGGATAAATCATCTTATCGCAATCATGAAGCATATAAAAACGGACATTGCCAACACAACTATACTGAATTGTTTTTTGCTTGTAATCGACTTTGACGATAGCTACTGCCGCACCACGCTTTTGCACCATATGTTCATTACAGCGGCTAAGTAATTCGTCTATTGACTCATGATGATATTCTTTCAACACTTTAGGAAGAATTTGAGAAGATTGGCGTGCAATCGGTCCATTACCTAATCCATCCGCAATTGCGCAGATGAAATAGTCTTCCTCCGCATGGATAAAATAAGAGTCACCACATTCTCGATTTCCAAACTTCGCTTCCTGATAAACATACGCTTCAACATGCTCAGTTATTATCGAATCCACTATAACGCACCACCAGCCGACAATATTGCTTCCTGTAACTTCTTAATCGCTTTGCGTTGTAATCTTGAAACATGCATTTGAGAAATACCGAGTCGTTCTCCGGTTTCTTTTTGGCTCAGTTGTTCAATATATGTATACTGGATGATTTGTTTTTCACGTTCCGATAATACATTTAGAGCATTCGCAACAACCATACGTTGATCTGTTTTCTCAAAGCCACCATCAGTCTCACCAACAATATCGAATAGTGTTATCGTACCCCCTTCGGAATCAGCATCAAGAGTATGATCCATTGAGAGTGCTTGATAACTTCTCCCCATCTCCATCGCTTCGAGGACCACTTCTTCTTCTACATCAAGGTATTCCGCAATTTCACTAACAAGAGGAGAACGTTGCATTTCTATTGTTAACGTTTCGACAGCTGCCTTGATTTTTGGTCCCAGTTCTTTTATACGGCGTGGAACATGTATTGCCCATGTCTTATCGCGGAGAAAACGCTTAATTTCACCGATGACCGTTGGCACCGCGAACGCTTCAAAGCTTCTCCCGTATTCTGGATTATACCTACGTATCGCTCCAAGAAGTCCTAGCATGCCGACCTGAGCAATATCTTCATGAAAGGACTTACCGTTGGAGTACTTTCGTGCGATTGATTGTATGAGACGTTCATAGTGCAGAACCAAATTTGTCTGCGCCTCATCATCATTGGTTTCTTGATAACGTTTAATCCATTCGAGGACTTCTAGCTTCGTTCCATTTCCACGGAGAGATGGTTCGCTTCCTCCTGCTTGAGAAAGGGATTGTTCTTCCGTTTTAGATTCAAGAGGAGATGGTTCTTTCGACATCGACATCCTCATCCCCCCGCTCTCCACCGAGATATTTAGTCATAAAGACTGTCACACCCTCCTCATGAAGCACTTTTACATCATCCATCAGTGTCTCCATTAAATAGAGGCCTAGTCCGCCTTCACGAAGAAATTGAACTTCTTCCTGTTCATTGTATGGTCCTACGCGTTTCTTCGTTTCCTCAAAATCAAAACTTTTCCCATGATCCGCGACCATAATTTCTAATTTGTCCACAAAAAGAGCACAACCAACTACAACTTCCCCTTCATCATCCTCTTTATATGCATGCTGAACTGCATTAGTAATCGCTTCGCTCGAGGCAATCTTTAAATCTTCAATTTCATCATAAGTAAAACCAAGTCGGCTTGCCAGTCCTGAAATCGCGAGTCGAGCAACTCCAACATATTGTGCTTTTGCGGGAACCTTGATTTCAATATAATCATACGGTTGCATCTCTGTCCCTACTTTCTTCCATTACGATATCCATAACTTCAGCTAAACCAGTTATTTCGAATAATCTTTTTAAACGAGTGTTTACACCAACTATCTTCACATGCCCTCCATTAGCCTTGACAGCTTTATAGAACCCGACAAAAATACCAAGCCCAGTGCTGTCCATATATCCAACTTCAGATAAGTCTAATTCAGCTTGCATGTTTTCCACATTTTCTGCTGATGCAAGACACTCTTTTAATTTCGGTGCTGTAAACGCATCAATTTCGCCAACAATTTTAAATCGTTGAACACTATTTTCTTCCACTAAGTCGACTTGCAAATTCATAATTACACCCCGAATTTCTTTTTTTAAAATAGCATAGTAGAGATACATATACCCTTTTCATAAAATCTTAAACCTTATCGTTCTCTTTTTTAAAAATAACAATCGTAAAATCATCGCGTAAATGAAAGTTTTGGAGATACGCTAGCCTTTGGTATACTGTATCAGCAATTGTTTGTGCAGGTTCGTCTTTCACTTCCGACAAGATCAATTTGATGACTTCATCATCTATGAAACCAGTATCCGTTCTTACTTCGGTAACACCATCCGTCATCATCGCGATAAAGTCGCCTTCTTCCAGAAGGACTGATTTCTCTTCATAGACGACATTTGGATGAACACCAAGGAGAAGTCCTTTTGCATGAAGTTCCGTAAATTCCCCCGTCGCCGCCTTATACAGGAGGGCAGGTTCATGTCCCGCGGTAGCATATGAAAAACTAGAGTCCCTTGCATCATACTTTCCATAAAACATAGAAATGAACATCGAATCATCTACACTTTTTTCCACAATCCTGTTAACAATATCAAGGACATTCCTCGGACTTGTATTTTCGTTCTGCAAACCGTCCATTCCAAACTTGATCATTGACATGCAAAGTGCCGCCGGAATCCCTTTTCCGATAACATCAGCTACAGCCACACCTGCTTCGTAACTATTATCATTCAGGAAATAAATATAGTCCCCGCTCATTTGCTTAGCCGGCTCTGTTACAAATCCAATATCAAGCTCTTTAAAATCTGGTTTCCTCGTTTTCAGAAGCGTATCTTGTACTTTTGCCGCTACATTCATTTCAATCTGAATTTCTTCCTGTTTTTGAATGAGACTCTGATGCTCCCTAAGCGCAAGCCCGTAATGAATCATCATTTCAATCAAAAAGTCAAACGAGTGCCATAGTTTTTCCGGCATATCCGGCAAGACTTCAGTGAGTGCTGTTTTATGGATACTGATAACGTCTTCGGGCGATATATCCTTTTCTATGAATCGCCTGCTAAATTGTTGTCCTACATAAAGATCTTCTTCATTTTGTCCATCTACATATTGCTTCAATATTTCTTTATACTGCTTCCCAACTTCCAGAGGCATCCATCATCATCTCCTCATCGGAGCCATTTTGTAGTAGTGATCGTTGTTCCTACTCCAGGCTCCGTGTCCACTTTAAATTCATCCATAAGCCTTCTAACGCCCGGCATACCTGCACCAAGTCCTCCAGAAGTCGAGTATCCGTCTTCCATCACCTTACGCATGTCCGAAATTCCCGGGCCATTATCCGAAGCTATAATCGTAATTCCGTACAGGTCATTTTCAGACAACCGCTTTATTTCTATCTTACCTTTTCCAGCGTATAAATAGATATTACGTGCTAATTCACTAATTGCCGTTGTGATACGTGCCTGATCGACCGTACCGAAGCCGGACTTCTTCGCTTCATTCCGGCCCAACTGGCGGGCAGCAACAATGTCCCACTCCGTGTATATGTCTACAGAAGACCAGTACTCCATTGTTAGGCCTCCAATTCTTTACGCAGTTTGTCCAATCCGTTTTCGAGATCGAGTGCCGTCAAAACATTCTCCAAACGAATCCCAAGTTCGATAAGCGTAATTGCAACGGCAGGCTGAATACCAGTAATGACGACTTTCGCCCCCATTAAACCAGACATACTGATAACATCTCCCAACACTTTTGCAATAAAAGAATCGATGAAATCAATTGGTGTCAAATCAATCACAACACCTCTTGCCGTCGTTTCATGCATCTTCCTCAATAAATCCTCTTGAAACTGGAGGGCCGTCTGATCGTCAAGTTCCCATTGAACAGAAACAATTAATGTGTCATTTAATTTCAAAATTGGAATTCTCATATTCATGATTGTTCAACCTCCACTACTGTCCGGTTCGTCAGTCCAAGTGCCTCCTGCATTCCGCGCTGCAACGTGCTAGTTGTTGTGAAATCATTCAAGTTAATACCAAGCGTAACGATGGTTTGGGCAATTTCCGGCCGAATTCCAACCAGCATACATTTTGCTCCGACAAGACGGACTGCATCCGCCGCCTGAATGATATGATGGGCGACCATTGTATCCACGACTGGTACACCGGTAATATCAAGAAGTACTACTTCGGCGCGCTGCTTTACTACACCTTCCAGTAAGTTTTCCATAATTAATTTTGCCCGCTCGGTATCGATCGTACCGACAAGCGGCATTACTGATATCTTTTCGAAAACCGGTATCAATGAAGCCGACAGTTCCTGCAAGGCGATTTTCTGCAAACTGACGGTCCGTTCCCATTCCACGGAATAGGCTTCTATGATACTTTCGCGTAAAGGCAAAATCCAATTATCGAAAAGTGTCATATAAAACCGTAAATTACTTTGTTCAATAACCCCTTTTTCCTCCAATAATTCGAAAACAATTTTCGAAAAGTTATCAATCGCTTTATTTACAAATTTAATAGACCAACCAAACCGGACAACCTTCACAGTAAATTCCTTCAACTTCTCAGTATTGACAATGTCTTGTTCATAAATATTCGATGTCATCAGTGCCGCAAACTCACTACTCGTCTTTTCTACAAGTTGTTCAGGCATGAAATGAAAAAACTTCTCTCCCTTTTCATCCTTCATTAGTAATTGCCATCGTTCAATAATTTCATTAATATTTTCGTTTACGCCTTCCACCAGTTGAATACTCATAATTGTTCCAATAAGCCTCCTTGTGAATTCCAAATTTACGTATCTTCATTGTAACGAAAAGAGTGATGCAATACACTCTTTTTGTCATATTACTTAGGTAACGGAAAAGTGACTGCAATGAAAAGAACACCACAGAAACGAATCCATGGTGTTTTTTCTTATATGTATGCTCAGAATTTGATGAGGCCGAAACTTACTTCGAGCGCTTCATCGACCTGTTCCATCAAAAATTCATCTAGATGCGTAATCTTATCTGTAAGCCTCGACTTGTCGATTGTGCGGACCTGCTCGAGCAGAATAACCGAATCCCGCTCGAAGCCGTATCGTACCGCATCAATTTCAACATGTGTAGGCAATTTCGCTTTTTGAATTTGCGCAGTGATTGCCGCAATAATTACCGTCGGACTAAACCGATTTCCAATATCATTTTGGATGACAAGGACCGGTCTCGTACCTCCCTGTTCAGAACCAACAACAGGCGACAGATCTGCAAAAAAGACGTCTCCACGTTTTATTGCCAACTTTTCATCCTCCGCTTACGAGACGTTCTACCGTATGCTGGGCTTCAAATTCCACATGCAAGCATTCCGTGGCGATTCTAAGGTTGATTTGCGACATTTCGAGATAACCGTTCATCATCTCTTCCCTGATCGTATCCGATTCATAGTCAGTTACATATCGCTTTGTCGAAATATAAACGAAATCACCACGGTCCAGTTCCTGATGAACGACCGTATGTTCATTTTCATTCAGCATCCGTTTCGGAATTTTAACAATAACTTCTTTAAAGTTTTTATTTGCACGCAACGTTAGCACCTCCGACAAAACCGTTCCCTCATTTCAATACAAGTCCATCTTACCATTGTATACCGACAATGAGAAGACACGAAAGGAATTTTATTGACAGGATTCTGCAAAGCTGCTAGGTTTTTTTGTCGAATGTGCGAATATTATATATTCTGTCCATCTTTCCCTGTGTATATTCTCGGTACTCGCTTCGCAATGGAAACAGCAATTTCATATGGAATCGTGCCGAGTCGCTCCGCCCACTCCTCCATCGTAACTTCTTCTTTATCTTGACGACCTATTAGAACAACTTTTTCGCCAACCGCCAGTTCTCGCGGAAGCTTCACCATGCATTGATCCATGCAGATGGTTCCAATAATAGGCATTCGTTCTCCATCAATGAGTACTTCCTGTCCGCGCAGACCACGTCTCAAACCATCTGCATAACCAATCGGGATTGTGCCGATCCATTCTGCACTCGAAGTTACATAGGTACCGCCATAACTGATTCGATTGCCCACCTCCAACAACTTTACATAAGCAAGTTCGCTTTCGATTCGCAATGATCTTTCAAGACGAAACGGCAATTTCCCTCCTACATATTCCGAAGGCGCGATGCCATAAAGTCCGATTCCGAAACGGACTGCATCAAGCGCATATTCGGGATAGAGGAGGGACGCCGCGCTATTCGATGCGTGAACAAGTCGTGGTTTTTCCGACAGCGTCTGCACTAACCTCATGAACTTAATAAATTGTTCTTCTGTGTTTTCAGTGTTTTCTTCATCAGCACAAGCGAAGTGTGTGAAGATACCGTCCAGTAGCACTTGTTTAGTACTATTTACGACCGACATAAGGGACCGAAGCGCCCCCTCATCTCTCAATCCGATTCTACCCATTCCACTGTCAATCTTTACATGAATCTTCAATTGTTGCATGAATTTTTCGCTAACGTCTAATGCCGATTGCAACCACTCAGCACTCGAAACGGTTAGTATAATCCCCAATTCGGCTGCTTTTTCAGCAAATACAAGCGGTGACGGTCCCATGACAAGAATGTCCCCACTAATACCAGCCATTCGGAGTCGTATCGCCTCGGCAGGTGTTGCCACCGAGACCATTTCTGCACCAGCTTCAAAAGCAGCTTGAGCCACTTCAACTTCACCGTGGCCGTAACCGTCTGCTTTCACAACTGCAATTACTGCGGTTTCACTTCCCAAATAATCTTTTAAATTCCGAACATTGGCCCGAATCGCAGCTAGATCGACGATGGCTTGTGTTGGCCGATAATGAATAGAGTCTTCCATAACAATCCCTCATTTGTACTGTAGTACTCTCCATTATCCATCCCTTGCCCTTTCTTCGTCAACCTTAGTTATATTATTTCATCCCCTCCACTTGCATCGATCCTGCTACTTCAATCAGTTCATCTTGCGTCAAATTATCGGATGCGATGAAGAATGAAACGCCTCCACTTTCCCAACGAATCGAATTTTCCGTAAGGGCTGCAACAGTAAATCCAAGATCGACAGGATCACCTTCAATGGAGACTGCCATTTTATTTTCCGCTCTAACTGCTGGTTCTTGAACAATAATGAACTCTTTCTCTCCTCCAAAAGTCATGAATGTTCGTGTACCGCTATCCATTTTCACGATTTCTTCATCAACAAGAGTGCCATCCGCCCAAGCTACTGACGGATAATACGTTGAGAGTCCTGTTGCTTCATCATCCGCGGCTGGTTCAGTTTCTTTACCTGTATTCGTCTCATCCATATCTACTTTGTAATCGCCAGCTTTTCGTTCGACGCCAAGTGTAATCTTATTGAACGTAATGCGAATCTTCTCCACCTTGTTTTCATCCAGTACGGAGACATACGTTGGTAGCAATGTCTTTTTGTCAATATGGATCTGCTGGGTTGGCAAAACCTTCTTATGGTTATTTCTCGTGGCCGTTTCAAAGACGTACGTTTTCTCTTTTTCCGTCATTGTCGCATTTTTATCAGCTTTAATATCTTCCGACAACGCACCTATTAAATACGCCTGGCTATTTTGAGAAGGCCAGTCACTTTGGAACTTGTAGGTCTTACCGAGTGATGGGGTAACAACAAAAACACCTTCTTTATTACGAACAATCATCTGGGAATCCTTACTTCCTGCCTGCGTTACATTAACGCGATAGAAAGACGGCTTCGTATGCCAAACAGCGACCTCATATGAACGCGGTTCGGCTCCAGTCTTAATTTCCATGGTCGCTTGCAAATCATACCCCTTCGCTTCATTCCACTTTCCACTGAGTTTCTTCATGACATCCTCTTTCGACGGCGACCCACATGCCGCAAGGACTACCATGACTACAACTAACAAAAGAGCAACTATTCGGCTACGCATACAGTTCATCCTTTCTCATTTCAATCGGGTAGGTCATCTTATGAGGAAGGACGAACAATTATGCAAGAAGGATAACTTGAGCTGCTGCTACGGTTCGCGTATGAGTTATAGATATGAAACCAGTGATTGAATCTCCTTTGAAAAACACAGTCGGTTTGCCACTCAGTTCAGGCAATATGCTGATATCCAAGAAACTACACTGCGTGCCAATTCCTGTTCCTTTCGCTTTAGCAAACGCTTCTTTCCCAGCAAAACGACCCGCAAGGAATTCTATTCGCCGATTAGTCGTGTGCGATTCGTAAATTTCCAGCTCTTCCATAGTTAAAATGCGCATACGGAATTTCGGAGACCTAGCATCCAACTTGGCGATTCTATCCAATTCGACGATATCAAGCCCAATTCCTGCAATCAAAATAATTCCTCCTTCCAAAGTTTGCAAAAAAATCGTCGACACCTTGATCAAGCACTGGAGCCTAGACGATAAAATATGTATAATGAAGTCATAGATTGAGGTGAATACATGTTTAGCCGTACAGAAAGCTTCTCGCAATACATCCGCCTCTATCCGGTGGTGACGTTTTTCCTTGCTTTGAATATCCTTATTTATCTCGTGACGATCATCCCGGTTATCGGGACACAAGTATTATACGCCGGCGTCGGCGTCAACTTCCTTATCTCCGACGGGGAATGGTGGAGACTTCTAACACCGATGTTCCTTCACGGTGGTATCATGCATCTACTGTTTAATATGTTCTCTCTTTTCATTTTCGGACCTGAACTTGAGAAAATCGCAGGTAAGGCACGCTTCCTGACAATATATATGCTATCGGGCATTTTCGCTAATATTGCCACATTTTTCCTACAAGCCCCTAACTATCAAAGTCTCGGCGCAAGTGGTGCAGTTTTTGGGATTCTCGGAGCATTTGGAGCACTTGTCTATTATACGAAGCATATCTTACCGCAGCTAAGACAGATTATCCTTCCAATTATTGTTATCAGCATAGTTATGACCTATGTCCAGCCCAACATTAATGCGACCGCCCATATTGCGGGGTTAATCGTCGGATTTTTAATAGGACTTAGCTATTTTCATCCCAAACGGATCGTCAGTTGGAAAAGTAAAAAAAGATAAAGAAAACGCCGGAGTCTAGACACCGCTCCAGGTGAAAAACTTATCTTTAGTTAAAAGAGCAGGGTTATCCCTGCTCTTTTTTGTACCTATTGAAAGCGAATCAAGCATCCTTCGAATTCTTCTCATACCACGAAAGCAGCTTCTCGGCTTCTGACTCTTCCATATGATGTACTTGTGCACTAAAAGTACTCATACCAGATTTGATGTTAGTGGCTAATGTGGCTACACTTTTTCGTTTGTGGAAGTAGTTTTGTTTCATTTCCATCGATTGAATTCTTTTTTTCATCAAGAAAGCGGTCTGAAGGCTAAGGTTCCTGAATCGCATCGTCAGCTGATTACCCGATATCCCGTAAGCAGCCGATCGATGTTGCCATAATCCGAATAGGACAATGACCGGTACGATGAGAAGTGACAACAACCCGTATGGAAAGAAAAAGTATGTCAATGCGCCGATCGCAGGAATCATCCATAGGAAATCGCTACGATAGAAAAAGCGCTTGCCGCGTGCTGGCAGTTTTTCCGTCGGTTCATCAAGTATAAGATCCGGGAATATCTCTTTCAATGGTCCATAGATATCCGCTTTTTTTACCAAAGGAAATAAATTTATTTTCGCCCCTTCCGCTCCGCCTCCTCCCGCACTATCAATTGCGACAGCAGCGTAGCCGAATAGTTGCCTAAAAGGATTCTCAATAATACGTACGCTTTGAACCCTGTTCAGCGGCACTGTCATCCGTTTTTTCTCAAGTAGACCGCGCGTAATAACGATGTCTTCTTTTTCAAGTGAAACAGTAAAACCGTAATATGCCAGGAATGTCATGGCAACCGATATCCCCCACACAAAAACGAATCCTAAAAACACAGCAATTGCAACGATAAGAAGACCGAACTTGATGAAGCCTGAAATCTCTTCATACATCCATTGAAACGGTATCATCTCCGCAAACTGCGATAAGAAGATCCCCACGCCCGAAAGAATAATTCCAATCCCACCTGATGTAGTCGCTAGGATAAGCAGACCTTTCGATGACATTGTAAAAACTGATTTCCTTTGCGGTTCTTCCACTGCTTGAATTATTTCTGGCAGTTCTCCATTTTCCAGCAAAGTTTCCTTCTTACCACTTTTCGCCTGCGCTATTTCCATTTCAATTCTACTTGCCGCCTCTTTCGTAATCGCGGTCAATTCTGCCTCCGACTTTTTCGAAGAGGAGCTACCTGCTGTCTCCACTTTCACTTTGACAAGTTTGAAAGGTCGGTGCAAAATCCCTTCCGTATAATCGAGGCTTTGAATTCGGTCAAACGGAATATAGCGTTTCTTTTTCACAAATAACCCATATTCGATTCGAAGTTCATTATCTTCAAACCAGTATTCAAAACGTTTCCACTTAATAATACCTGTGATGAAAAAAGCGATAATGAGGACTCCGAAAATGATGAAGGATAAGTAATCTAAATACCATTTCCCAGATCCCACATCATTCAGTCCATTCGCAAAAACGAGGACAATAATCGGTAATATCGCATCTTTCGCTGTCTTCAATACTTCAATAATGGCTGTAATCCAGTGTAATTTATAGCGTGTCTCAGACATCTTCTTCCGCCACCCTTGCAAGCGCTGATATCCTGCTCCGAAGTTCATCCGCCTCTTCCATCACAAGAGCAGGTATTGTATGATTCGTCGCCGCCGTGGAAATCGTGATTTCCGCCAAGTTATATTTTCGTAAAATCGGTCCTTGCGCGGTGTCTACGTGCTGAACACGCACCATTGGAATCAACGTCCGTTTGACGATAAAAATACCATGTTGCAGCTCAATTTCTGATTCACGCACTTCATAGCGCCATCGCATCCATTTAACTTTGGGAAATAAATAAATGAAAAAGTACGCGAATAGGATTACGACAACCGCAGCCACCGCATATATCCACCATGGACCTTCAAATATATAAGCCAATACCCCCGCGGCAATTGCTACAAGTAAAAGGAATCCTGTTTCCATAATGCCGTATAATCTCCATACCTTTAATCCTTTTTCCGATATACGATTCACCGGTTGTTCTCTCATATGAACACCTCTTCCTCTCTACTTATTCTATACGATTAAGAGCGCGAAATGTTTCATTTTGATGGATTGTTGCTAAGAGGGTTGAGGGAGTGTTGTTTAGTTTTCGCGTAGTGTTGTTTAGTTTGGAGATTGCGTTGCATACCTTGAGCTATATGTTGTCTAGTTCAGACGAAACGTTGCTTTGTCGTGTGGATGTTGCTTAGTTTCGGCTTTGTGTTATTTAGTTCAGAGACTTCGTTGCATACCTCGGACTTGGTGTTGCCTAGTCCTCACATTCCCCTTCGAACTTTATTGTATACAAAAAAAGATCCGGGTAAGCGCTCATTGCGCTATCCGGATCTTTTAAAGGTTCATTATTAACGATCTGATTTAGTAGTACGTGAACGACTGCCGCTGTCTCTTCTAGCTCCGTCACGGCTACCGCTTGGTGCGTTGCCGCCACTTCCGCCACTACGACGAGCTCCGCCGCCATAACCACGTCCGCCGCCACCGCTTGATGGACGTCCGCCGCTACGGTTACCTTTATAACCACCGCCGCCGCCGCGAGAATTTCCGCGTGATGGTAATGGACGCTCTTCCGAAATAGATACAGGTGTATCATTCGGTTCGCGAGTTAATGAACGAAGTGCTGCTGCAACTAGATCTTTAGCTTCAAATTTCTCAAGCAAATCAGCTGCAAGATGTGTATAATCACTCAATTCATTTTTAGTAACAATTTCAGTAAGTTGTTCCACAGCCACACGTTGCTGACCAAGAATTGCTTCGTCAGAAGATGGTGGGTTCAATGGAGTCATTTGTTTTTTAGTTGTTTCTTCTACAATACGAAGGTAACCCATTTCACGTGGTGTTACGAATGTAATTGCTACTCCACTTTTCCCTGCGCGTCCTGTACGACCAATACGGTGAACATAGCTTTCAGGATCTTGTGGAATATCGAAGTTGTAAACGTGTGTTACGCCTGAAATATCGAGTCCACGTGCCGCAACGTCAGTTGCAACAAGGATATCAACTTTACCTTCTTTGAATTGCTTAAGGACAGACATCCGTTTCGCTTGAGTCAAGTCGCCGTGAATTCCTTCAGCAATGTATCCGCGGATACCTAGTGCCTGAGATAGTTCGTCAACGCGACGTTTTGTACGACCAAAGATGATTGCAAGTTCAGGTTGTTGAACATTTAGAAGACGTGAAAGGATATCAAACTTTTCGCGTTCTTGTGATTTAACGAAGAACTGTTCGATATTTTCAACAGTCATTTCTTTAGACTTGATTTTAACCATTTCCGGGTTTTTCATGAACGTTTCTGCAATTTTGCGGATTGGTCCAGGCATAGTAGCCGAGAATAGAAGTGTTTGGCGCTCAGCCGGTACACTCGCAAGAATTGTGTTGATGTCTTCGATGAAGCCCATGTTCAACATTTCATCTGCTTCGTCAAGTACAAGTGTTTGTACGCCGTCTAATTTCAATGTTTTACGTTTGATATGGTCAAGAATACGTCCTGGCGTACCAACGATGATTTGTGGGTTATTGCGCAATGCACGGATCTGACGTCCAATTTCTTGTCCACCGTAAACAGAAAGAATGCGTACACGTTTGTCAGCACCAATTCTGTAGATTTCTTCAGAAACCTGAATAGCCAATTCGCGTGTTGGAGCAATTACAAGTGCCTGTACTGCAGTGTTTCTGATATCAACCTTTTCAATGATTGGAATACCAAATGCAGCTGTTTTACCAGTACCAGTTTGTGCCTGGCCGATAACGTCGCGACCTTCCATACCAAAACGGACAGTACCTTCTTGGATTGGCGTTGCTTCTTCAAACCCCATTTTAGCTAGCGCGCGTTGTGTTGATTCACTGATATTTAATTCTGAAAAATTAGTCAAACTTATCAATCTCCTTTGTTTTTTCATTTGACAATTGGTTACATTTGCAAATGAAGGCACGGCAAATTCGAGCCTGTTAAAAGGGAACGTTTCCGATATTTTGCATTCTCTATAGTATAAGTAGAGGTTATGGTTGAAAAGGAAAGCCCGGTCTTTGCCGAGCGGTTCGATCAATGGACAATTCGTCCAACTTATATGAGCAAACCGTTATATTCAAAAAAAAGTACCCTTCACTTCTTGAAGAGTGCTACGTAAATGTATCCAATGTTCATCACAGTATACCATGGGAAAAAGCACTTCGCAATCAATCCGCTTAAGTAGTAATAATCAGTTTACTCACCAAAAAGCGAAAGCGGCTCGCCTAGACGCTGGAGCTAGACATCATCAAAAAGCCAATTTCCCACTCACCCGTGGTCAATCTTCCCGCATGAACCGAAGCACTTCATTGAACCAATTGTCACAGTCATCGCTGTAACAGATATGATGCTTCCCAACAGGTGATTTTATGAATTCCTTTTTTTCGGAGCCAAGTTTTTTTAACAAGTGCTCAGCGGTAGTAAACGGGACAATTCCATCTTTCTCACCTTGAACGATACATACAGGTGTTTTAATCAAACCATAATAAGGTTTGACGATGCTCACAATGCGTAAAAATTCGAAGACTGCACGCAACGGTGTGTGTGCAAGCTTATATTCATACAAATGATAAAATGTATTTGGTGGATATTTTTTCATAAGCGGTTTTGCCAACATGATTCTCATCTCTTTCAAAAGGATGCGTGGACTTATATATCTTGCCGCCGCGCTTAACAAGACAAGTTTGTCGATTTTATACCTCAGTCCAAGATACATCGCAATCAGTCCGCCCATCGAAAAGCCGACCACGATTACGCGGTCGACTTCTTTTTGCAGTCTTTTAAGTGCAAGTTCCGCTTCCATCAACCAGGAAGCAGCGGATCCTTTTTCAAGATTCAGCGTGATGCCATGGCCAGTCAATGTCGGTATAGCTAACTGCCAGTTCGTTTTCATTTTCAAGAAATTCACAAGCGGCCTTACTTCAAATGGACCGCCTGTAAAGCCATGTATGAATAGCACGCCCGTTTTCATTTCCCGGCTCCTTTACCCATCAGATCTTCTAGAATATATTCAAGTGCCATTCCCCGTGAACCTTTTAACAGTACAATCGAATCTACGCCAGTATATTCCCGGAGTGCGTTCACAATAGGAGTATAATCCTTTTCTGACCATAATAGCCGCGTTTCCATGCCACCGTTTTGCAATTTATCATGTAACCATTTCATACGCGGACCATAGAGTAGAATGCCTTCTAGCTTCATCGCAACCAGTTCATCGGCTAGATTTTCATGATAAACCTGCTCTTCGTCACCCAGTTCTAACATATCAGCAAGTACAACCCATTTTTCTTTACGTAATTCAGTATCCTCCATGAAAGCAAGTGCTGCACGCATTGATGTCGGTGCTGCGTTGTATGCGTCATTAATGAACAATGCACCATTATCGACACTAACCGGCTGCATACGCATATCCGTTAAGGACGCTTGGCGAAGTGATCCGCGGATGTCATCGACACTGATAGCTGCTTCATTTGCAATAAGAATTGCAGCCAGCGCATTTTTAACTTGATGCGCCCCGTATACAGGGATTGTGAATTCTCCGTCTAGTAAGCCAGTGACTGTAAAACGACTTCCTTCATCGCCAGATTCAATCTTTTCGAGTGACAACATCGTTTCTTTTTCATAGCCAAACGAAACAGCTTGAACTGCAGTAAGCTGATCAACAAGACCTTGTAGAAGCGGTTCGTCGCCGTCGTAAAATAGCTTGCCACCTTCTTGCAATCCATCGATAATTTCGAATTTCGCTTTGGCGATTCCTGCACGCGATCCAAGATCCTGCATATGCGCTTCTCCGATATTCGTAATCACAGCAAAATGTGGTTTCGCCAGTTTCGATAAAAAGGAAATTTCCCCGAACCCACTCATGCCCATTTCCAAGATTGCAAACTCGGTATCTTCCTCAAGCGACAATATCGTCAATGGTAAACCAAGTTCATTATTATAGTTCCCTTCCGTTTTTCGGACGTTGAAATACGGAGACAATACACTTGCAATTAAATCCTTTGTTGATGTTTTGCCATTCGACCCTGTAATGCCGACGACTTTACATTGAAGCATCCCCCGATAAATGCGTGCCATTTCCTGGAGCGCCAACTCGGGATTCTCGACGAAAATTAACGGCACATTTGCAGGTGGATCCGGTTCATCTTTCATCCATAAAGATGCGACAGCACCCTGTTTAATCGCTTGTTCCACATAATTGTGACCATTTACTTGTTCCCCACGAAAAGGGATAAATAGGTCCCCCGCCGATGCAGTTCTTGAATCAATGGACACACCCGTTGCGAATATGTCTTCTAAATTTTGGCCAGCCGCCTGTATCCAATCAGCGATTTCGCTTAACTTCCGTTTCACTTCAAATCACACTCAATCCATCGTATATTGTAATGTTTGCTTTTCCGCATGTCGTTCCAGTGCTAGTTCGATCAGCCCGTTGATTAATTCAGGATAAGCTACACCTGTTTTCTGCCATAGTAGCGGGAACATGCTTGTCGGTGTAAAACCTGGCATTGTATTCACTTCATTAATCAAGACTTCGTCGTCCGCAGTGACAAAAAAGTCTGCACGGACGAGTCCCGAACAGTCAAGCACTTTAAAGGCACGGACAGCCATGTCTTCCATTGTCTTTTTAACTTCCTCAGTTACTTGTGCAGGAATGGCCAGTGTTGTGTTGCCATCTGTATATTTCGCTTCATAATCGTAAAATGCCGCAACAGGTTTAATCTCCCCTGACACTGAGCATAGCGGTTCGTCGTTACCCATGACGCCCATTTCGATTTCACGTGCAGTTACGCCTTGTTCGACGATGATTTTCCGGTCGAATTTCAGGGCAATATCCACAGCTTCGATTAAACCTTTGCGGTCCGTTGCCATGCTTATACCCACACTGGAACCAAGATTCGCAGGTTTTACGAACATCGGCCAACCGAGCTCTGTTTCCATTTTGTCGACTAACTGTTGCTGTTCTTTGACCCATCCAGTACGGATAAAGTGTACATAAGGCACTTGTTTCAATCCTACTTGCGCGAATAACTGCTTCATGACGACTTTGTCCATTCCCGCTGACGATGCCAGTACACCATTACCGACGTAAGGGACATTCATCACCTCAAAGAACCCTTGAACCGTTCCATCTTCACCATTTGTTCCGTGCAAAAGTGGAAAAATGACGTCTGGAGCGCCCGTTCCTCCATTCAAGAAAGCATGTATACTATCTGGTTGACTGGAGCCATTCCCCTCAAGGCGAAGCTCTTCAATCGTTTTCGCAGAGCTTTCAAGTGATTCTCCTTTTCTCCACTCACCGTCGTACGTTATATAAATTGGAACTACTTCGTATTTATTAAAGTCCACCGCTTGTGTCACTGCACGTGCAGTCGACAGCGACACCTCATGCTCAGCTGATTTTCCACCGTAGACCAATCCTAGTTTTTTCTTCATATTTTCCCCTCACAATCTATTAGTTTCATTCCTTCAGTTTACCATGAACAGCTCACATTCATGATGATTTTATGTAAGATATTCAACCAAACAACTTAAGTCCCGTAACACCTGCAATGATGAAGGATAAAAACAGGAACTTTAGCGCACTTCGCTTTTCACGAAAAAAAACCATGCCAATTAGAACACTACCTGCTGCACCTATTCCCGCCCAAACGGCATACCCTGTTCCAACGGGTAAATCTTTTATAGCAACTGATAATAAAAAGAAACTGAGTGCTGCTGTTAGAACAGTCAATACTGTATATTTTTTATTTCGGAATCCTTCCGATAATTTCATCATAATAACGAACGCCACTTCGAATAGCCCCGCAATAATTAAGATTATCCAAGACACTATTTAGTCTCCCCCTGTCCATCAGCAAGTTTAAGTCCGACGATACCAACAAGCAGAAGTACTAGAAAAAACAGTTTACCAATACCTGCTCCTTCATTGAATAGGATAATACCGACAATTGCTGTTCCAGCCGCACCGATTCCTGTAAAAATGGCATACGCAGTACCAATGGGTATTTTCTCCATTGCTTTCGCGAACAGGAAAAAGCTAACTATGATGAAAACCAGCGTTACTATTGAAGGGAGAAGGACTGTAAAGCCCTGCGCTTCTTTTAATCCAATTGCCCAAATGATTTCAGTCATGCCTGCGATCAGTAAATAAATCCATGCCACAACGAAAATCTCCTCTCATATTCACACAGTTAAAATAGACCTTAAATTCCCCACAAGTTTAGCATGCCCATCTTTCAAGAGGCAACTTCGCGGTTGCCTTTACGTCCAATATGAGGAAATGCATACTCTACTCCGATGAGCTATACTTAAGAATGCTAGATTAGATGGAAAAACAGGTGATAATATGAAACAAAAAAACAAGCCTGCAGATCGTTTCGACTGGACACTAGCCTTTATTTTATTGCTATTTTGCATTATAAGCATATTTACAATTGCTTCCGCTCAAACATCCGGGCAGTATTCAATAAACTTCGTGCCATTACAAATCAGATGGTATATCGTAGGCGCATTCATCATTGCTATGGCTATGTATCTGGAACCTGAACAATATAAACAGATGGCATGGTACTTATACGGACTCGGAGTTTTTCTTCTCGTCTTCCTCTTTTTCGCCCCAGGAGGAGATGGACAAATTGCTGAAATGCGACTTGGCGCAAAAAGATGGCTTCATCTTCCGGCTATCGGAACAATTCAACCTTCTGAATTCATAAAAACATTTTTCATCCTAGGCATGGCGCGCATGGTGAGTTCTCATAATGAAAACTTTGTGGAAAGAACAATAAAAACGGATTTTCTTCTCCTTGGAAAGATTATGGTTGTTCTTCTCCTACCGCTCGCATTCATTGTGAAACAGCCTGACCTCGGAACTTCTTTAGTATTCATGGCAATTACGGTCGCCGTCATTGTCGTTGCAGGAATTTCATGGAGAATTCTATTACCACTTTTCGCAGGAACAGCCGCAATTGGTGGGGGATTATTATGGATGGCCCTCTATGCGCAAGATTTCATGGAAGACACACTCGGTTTTTCCCGCTACCAGTTTAAAAGAGTTTATTCGTGGCTCGATCCATATTCTTACCCTTCTGATGAGGGTTATAACCTACTAACCTCCATGACAGCTATCGGCTCAGGTGGTATTAACGGCAAAGGTTTTCAAAGTCGCGAAGTATACATTCCAGAAAATCATACCGATTTCATATTCAGTGTTATCGGAGAAGAATACGGCTTCATAGGCGCTAGTCTCGTGATTACATTGTTTTTCATCCTTATTTATCATTTGACGCGTGTTGCACTTGAACTAAAAGATCCATTTAGCGTGTATGTCTGTACAGGTATTATCGCCATGATTACGTTCCATGTCTTTGAAAACATAGGCATGACAATCCAGTTACTTCCGATTACCGGAATCCCCCTACCATTCATCAGTTACGGCGGGAGTTCGCTAATGAGTAATATGCTCGCAATCGGTTTAGTCTTCAGTATGAAATTCCATCATCGAACGTATTTGTTCGACTCTGATGATGAAGATTGATTAGCAGAGTTCATTAGACAATAGTAAAAAAAGAAAACATCGCAACTCCTTTCCGTTATACTAAGAAATGTAGAAAGTAATCCTATTTTAGTGAAATCAAGGTGACTATATATGAAAATACCTAATAAACCGGCAGATCGTTTTGACTGGACACTTGCATTTATCCTGCTGTTATTTTTCCTTGTCAGCTTGTTCGCGATCGCTTCGGCTCAGACGACTGGCCAATACACCATAAACTTCGTACCCTCGCAAATTCAATGGTACTTCATCGGATGTGTCATTATCGCGATTACGATGTTTTTAGAACCGGATCAATATAAGAAAGCTGCCTGGATTATTTACGGCGGCGGTGTATTTATTTTAGCCCTGCTAATTATTCTTCCGGATAGCATGGAGCTTGTGGCAAAAAGAAATGGTGCAAAAAGCTGGTTTCACCTCCCTGGGGTAGGAAGCATCCAACCCGCTGAGTTCATGAAGACATTTTTCATCATCGGCATGGCGCGCATGATTACGACGCATCACGAAAAGTTCGTTAAGAAAACATTGAAGACCGACTTTTTTTTACTCGGGAAAATAATTGCTGTTCTATTCTTGCCGTTGCTTTTCATCATGATGCAGACCGATCTTGGAACTGGACTTGTCTTCATAGCGATTACGGCAGCGTTCGTCGTTGTAGCAGGAATTACGTGGCGAATAATTTTGCCAGTATTTGTCGGGACCGCGACGATTGGAGCGACTTTGCTGTGGATGACACTCTATGCACAGGACTTCCTTCAAAACAAACTTGGTTTAAGACCATATATGTTTGAACGTATCTATTCATGGCTCGATCCTTATTCCTATTCTTCGAATGAAGGGCGTCACCTTATTACGTCACTCAATGCGATTGGCTCGGGTGAAGTTTTCGGAAAAGGTTATAAAGGCCGCGAAGTGTACGTCGCAGAAAGCCACACCGATTTCATCTTCACAACGATTGGGGAAGATTGGGGATTCATCGGCGCTAGCTTAGTTATTTGCTTGTACTTTTTCCTCATTTATCACTTGACGAAAATTACGCTTGAATTGAAAGATCCATTTAGTACGTATATATGCGCAGGTATTATTGCAATGATTACGTTCCATGTCTTTGAAAACATCGGGATGACGATTCAGCTACTCCCGATTACTGGCATCCCGCTGCCATTCATCAGTTATGGCGGTAGTTCACTTATGGGGAATATGCTCGCAATTGGATTAGTATTCAGTATGAAGTACCATCATAGGACGTACATGTTTAGTTCGGATGATGACGAATAAAGAAAAGCGGAAAGCGCCCGCTTAGACGCGACAGGCATAAGTCGATCTAGCGACGTGGCGCCCTTTGCCACATAGCTGAATTGCTTATGACCCGAGCGGCTGGCGCCCGGAGTCTAGACACCAAGACAAAAAAAGCTTCGACGGAAAAATCCGTCGAAGCTTTTTTTGTCTTGATACTATCACTTTCTTTATTGAGATTGAATTTGTGGGGCTTGTGCAAGTGGCGCGAGGGCTTTCAGCATTTCCAGACGGGATTTCGTCATCGTAGCCGAAACACCCAACTTCGCCAAGTTGGAGATGATTGTTTTCAAATCAACTTCTTTAGCCATCTTTTCCACCTCGACCTTTCTATTAGTTCTAGACGAATATGCATCAGTAAAGTTTCGTTCTACAGGTAAATGTCGTTCTATTTTGCTCATACTACAATTATACCACTCCTGTCCACTTTTAAATCTTTCATTATTGTTACAGTTATTAACTTTTTGTAAATGTTTCATACATCAAGGTAGGTAATTTGACAAAAAATCTATTTGCAGATGAATTTTCGGGGTAGCGTTGTTTACTTTGGACAAAACGTTGTTTACTTTCCGCTTAGTGTTATCAACTTCAGACAATACATTGTAAACCTACCACCTCCTCCCCTTTTCCATTGTCTGATTTACATACGAAGGGTAGAATGAATATATTGATTCAGTCGAAAGTGGGTTTGAATATGAAAAAAGCAATCCTTCTACTTATGTCCGTACAATTTTTTGTTTATCTTGGGTTTGGTATTATAATTCCAATTCTTCCTGAAGTTATCTTGCAGCAAGGATTATCTGAAGTACATGTTGGCGGATTACTGACCGTTTATGCACTAGCATCTTTCTTTACCGCGCCGCTATGGGGGGCTTTGTCAGACAGAACCGGAAGAAAAAAGCTCATTTTAATAGGACTAATTGGCTTCAGTCTTAGTTTCTTCCTATTTGCTTTGTTCATCGAGAACTTGCCGCTATTGTACGCGTCACGCGTTGTGGGAGGGATATTCTCTGGTGCACTTTACACCGCTGTTACTGGATTCGTTGCAGATATGACGGATGAAGAAAACCGTAATAAATATATGGGACTGCTTGGTATGTCAATTGGACTTGGTTTTATTTTCGGACCAGCAATCGGAGGTGTACTTGGTAATGTCAGTCTTCAATTACCATTCATTGCTTCAGGTACCTTGACAGTGCTCCTTATGATTTATGCAGGAATTATATTGAAGGAACCGGAACGACGTGGAGAGGCGAATAAACGTGCTCTCCTCCCAAAAGGTGGAGCTATGCTTTGGCAATATCGTATCCGTTATCTATTTCTATTCTCGTTCATGGTGACATTCCTTCTCGCCGGGCTTGAATCTACGTTCCAGCTGTTCCAAATCTCCAAAATTGAAATCACACCACTTCAGCTTGGTTACTTGTTTATGGCTAGTGGTTTCGTCGACGCGGCAATTCAAGGCGGCGTCGTTCGCCGTGTGAAAAACGGAACGGAAACGAAATGGATTATTGGGGCGCAGATCGTTACCGCACTTGGCCTGTTCCTTATTCCGTTTACATCAAGCCTTTTCTGGGCCGGTTTTGCGCTGAGTGTCTTCACTGCGGGGAACGCACTTGCCCGTACGGTACTCGTTTCATTAACAACAAAAGAGTCTGGCGGAAAATACGGAACGGCTGCTGGGATGACATATTCCATGGACAATATGGGGCGCATCATCGGTCCGCTGTTATTCACATGGATTTTCACGCAAGAAGCCGGCAATATGTACTTCATTTCCACAGTTCTTGCAGTTCTATCTATCGGGCTAATCTTCGCCTTTAGGAAGTCTGCTAAATCGTTGCGGAATTTGGAAGCAACGCTGAATAACTAATACGAATAGTAAAGACCACCTTTCTAAAATTGAAGACAGGTGGTCTTTGCTATTTCACATTAAAAATGTTGCTAATAATTATTCTGAAATAACCTCTGATTCCTTCACATTTGAATTTCCGAGTTCCGGATGAGCTTTAATCATGACTGATGGCCGTGCCAACACGAGAATAACCCCAATTAGTATTAGACTCGAAACAATGAGAATCCATTGTGCCGGGAATATATCATATAAGAACCCGTAGATAACTACTCCAAGGGGCATAAGGGCCATCGACATTGTTTCCAGGATTGAAAATACGCGCCCTTTATAATCATCGTCAATCATTTTCTGCATCATTACTTGCATGGGCGTATTTACTATAATTATTGTTGCTCCGAAGCTAAACATGACGAATGCATAAAACCCAAACATAAAATTATAGTGCATAGGTATTAAAAGAGGGATTGCTACGCTTCCCATTACGGCACCCATTCCGAGAATGCCTCGTTTTGAGACAAGCAACGGATACTTCACTTCTTTGCGCATCGTCAGATAGATTGACAATAGTAGCATCCCCACCGCAAATGCACCTTCCGTCAATCCAAAATGTGTCGATACCATCTTCATCTTTTCAATAAGAATGAAGGAATAACCGACTTGGAATGCACCAAATAGAAAGTTGATGAATAAAGCAATCCAAATCAATGTCATCAGAATTGGTTGTAATTTTAAATAGGCTAATCCAGCCTTCATACTTTGCATCATCGATTCCTTCGGTTCCCCATCGACTGGTTCTTTACGTTTCGCAAATAACTTGAAATTCATCGTTGATTCTAGAAATACTCCAATAATCGAAGCAGTCATATACATTACGAGAAATACCGGCATCGAGACTGTTCCATACAATAAACCACCTACCGCCGGGCTTCCGATTGCCGCAAATGAAATGGACATTTGGTTCAGAGACATAGCTTTTTGAATTCGTCCTTCATCAACAAGTCCAGTAATAGAAGAGCTGAACGTTACGCCCGAAAATGTTGATGTGATTGATAAAACAACAGTTGTCGTATAGATTGCAATTAAAGACAATCCAGAAGTCAGACTTACAATCAAGAGCCCCCCGATTGCAAGAGTTGAAGCAACTTGAGCGGTAATAATGATTGTCTTTCTTGAATACCGATCAGCCGCATAGCCTGCAAAAGGAGCAACGAGTGCCCGTGGTAAAAGGTTGCAAATAAGGTTCGTCGCAAAACTTGTTGCAGATCCAGTTAGTTGTAAAATGTAAAAACTAATAGCGAATGCATATACCTGTGCCCCGAACGAAGAAATGAGCTTACTGATTGTGAACGTCCACAGATGATAAGTGGCTTTTTTAAGCTTTAAAACCTCTCGCATACAAACACTCCCGTCCGAATTGTTTAATTTCATTAAACGAATAATAACATGATAAACACTTCCATTACAAGTTAAAGTTTAATATAATTAAACTACGTAATTAAAACAGTGGAGGTGTGACCTATCGAAACGTTAGGTGAGCGAATACGCAAATTACGAAAACAACGGAAATTGACGTTGGAGGCTTTAGCGGGTGATGAGCTAACAAAAGGCATGCTCAGTCTCATCGAGAATAACAAGGCGAATCCTTCGATGGAAAGCCTGTCTTATATAGCAGAAAGACTCGGTGTAGAAGTGGTGGAGTTATTGGAAGAAGTAAGCACATATGAACTAAGAGCACTGCTTGAGAAAGCGGAGATTCTATATAATACCGAATTTGATGTACGGACTGATGAATACACTCAGCTCATCACGCTAGTTGAGCCCTATGTCCCAAAATTGACACAAGGTTATGAATCAGCGCGCCTATTGGAAATATATAGTCGCTGTATTTATTATGAAAAAAAGAGTGGATGGCAAGTATTTTCCGATCGAGCTGCAACAATGTATGATCTGATGAACATTATTCCGAGGCGCGCAAGCATAGGAATATTCCGGGCATTTGTCAAATTTACCGAGCATAACTATGCACAATCACTAAGTACTTTGCTCCACGAACGTTCCGAAATCGAAGCTCGAAATGCATTTATCGATCCGATGACACGGCTTGACCTCGATTATATGGAAGCTGTTCTCCTTTTTGCAGTAGGAGATTCCGAGTCTGCCATACGAGTCATGAAAAGCGGTATTGAATTCTCAAGGCAGGAGCGGGTGTTTTATCGTATCGACCACTTATATAGGCTAGCAACCGCTCATGCAATTATGGAGGAAGATGAAGATCAATACGCTTATTATTTAAAGAAATTAACCCAATACGGGGATTTCACGGAAGATAAAGAAGCAATATTTTTCACGAAGTTTGCGGAAGTCCATTATTTAAATTCTTTCAAAAAGTCCTACAAGGAAGCGCAAGAACAATGGGATCAGTTCTTAGATAAAGGTAAGTATTCTAATGACTACAGTCCCTTTATTAATCTAGAAAAAGGAAAATCCTTTTTCGGATTAAATGAATTTGAACATGCACTCGTGGCCCTCGAAAAAGTGAAGATTGCAGACTATACCCATCATCCATTCGACTTGTCGATTTTTTATGAAAAGGATGCATATAAAGCACTTTGCTACATGGAATTGGGCAATCTTATTGAAGCGAGACGCCTTGCAGGGCTCGCCATGCAGAACATTTCAGTGATGCCCCGTACGCCTTATAAAGATTTCATTTTGGAGACATATGAATTGTTAACAAAATAAAAATACCGCAAAAGACAATCGCGTCTTCTGCGGTATTTTTTGTTTTATGATTGGTCTGAAGTGATATATGATCGGTCGAGAAAATTTATGCTCGATTGCAGCGTTATACGATCGGTCAAGCAAATTTATGCTCGATTGCAGTGTTATATGATCGGTCAAGCAAGTTTATGATCGATTGCACGATTATATGATCGGTCAAGCAAATTTATGCTCGATTGCAGTGTTATATGATCGGTCAAACACACTTTATGATCGATTGACAACTTATACTTCAGCCGTCTGCTTATCAAGCGGAGCGTTGTACATGTCTTTATCCAATTCACCCGTTACACGTGCAGTCGTAACACCCGCCGTCATGGATCCACTGACGTTTAATGCTGTACGGCCCATGTCGATGAGCGGTTCTACTGAAATCAGCAGTCCTGCTAATACAATCGGCAGGTCCAGTGCTGATAGAACAAGAATCGCAGCGAATGTTGCTCCGCCACCAACTCCAGCAACTCCGAATGAGCTGATTGCCACGATAGCGATCAATGTAACAAGGAATGTTGGTTCAAGTGGGTTCTGTCCTACTGAAGGTGCAATCATCACTGCAAGCATCGCAGGGTAGATTCCAGCACAACCATTTTGACCGATTGACAGGCCGAATGATCCGGCAAAGTTGGCAATACCATCAGGCACGCCGAGACGATTCGTCTGTGTATCAATGTTTAGTGGAAGCGCCCCTGCACTCGATCTTGAGGAGAAGGCAAATATCAATACTTCCCCTGCTTTTTTCACGTAAGTGATTGGGTTTAATCCCGATAGCGTAATAATGATTAAGTGAATGCCGAACATGATTAAAATCGCTACATACGAAGCAAGTACAAACTTGCCTAGACTATAGATAGCCGCAAAGTCAGACGTCGCTACGGTGGTTGCAATAATCGCTAAAATACCGTACGGAGTCAAGCGCAAGACAATCTTTACAACACCCATGATCAGAGAATAGATTGCATCGATTCCCTTTTTCACTGTAGCTGCATTTTTTTCATCTCTTCTTGTAAGTGTCAAATACGCAAATCCAAGGAATGCCGCAAAGATGACAACCCCAATTGTTGAAGTTGGTCGTGCACCTGTGAAGTCAAGAAACGGATTCGCAGGCAATAAGTCTATTAACTGATCAGGCAACGGACGGTCCGCGACTCCTTCCGATCGTTCTTCAATAGAAACACCGCGTGCAAGCTCAGCTTCCCCCTGCACTATTTCCTTCGCATCAAGGCCGAAAAGAAGTGTAACAGAAATCCCGATAACCGCGGCGATTGCAGTTGTTCCAATAAGAAGTCCTAATATCAATCCCGCCATCTTACCAAAATTCTTGCCGATTGTTATTTTCGTGAATGCCCCAAGAATTGAAATGAAAACGAGTGGCATAACAATCATCTGAAGTAATTTAACATAACCTGTTCCTATCAAGTTAAACCACGGCATAGACTCCTGCAATACTGTTGAATCTGTACCGTATGCGAAGTGTAAAATAAGTCCGTATGCGATTCCGAGACCCAGCCCGGTGAAAACACGTTTTGAAAACGAAACCTTTTTGCGATGCATACTATATAGTATACCGACGAGCAAGAGCAACCCGGCAATGTTTAAAATAAGTAATAATGTATTCACTTTTCTTCCTCCTAAGTTTTAGATAGCGTGTAGCATAAAGCACACTTTAAACCATTAATGTCTATCAGTCAAGTAGGTTTTATCTTAACTTCCACTGTTACTTCTTTTTTCTAAGTCTTCCGTTATACTAGTAAGATAAGCATTATATGTAAAGGAGGCCGCTTATGACTCAACTAATCAGCATCTCGGTTACGGCAGTTTTTATTTTGAATATATTTCTTGCGATTGCCCTTATTTTTCTAGAAAGAAGAGACCCAACCTCAACTTGGGCATGGCTCCTCGTCATATTTTTCATTCCATTTTTCGGTTTCTTTATTTACCTTTTACTCGGCAGGCAACTGAGGGAAAAACACCTTTTCCGGTGGGAAGGACGGAGTAAAATTGGTATCGATCAATTGATTGATTATCAAATTGAAGCAATAGAAGAAGATACCCTCGAATTTAGGCTAGATGATACAGCTCACTACAAGGATATGATTTACCTTCATCTTAGAAATAACCACGCTGTCTTGACGCAAGACAATGACGTTCAGGTTTTCAACGATGGCGCAGCTAAATTTGATGCACTTATCCATGACCTCGAGCAAGCAAAGGATCATATTCATTTTCAAACTTACATTTTCAAATTGGATACCCTGGGGACTAGGATACTAAACGTTTTAATACGAAAAGCGAAGCAAGGCGTAAAAGTGCGTGTACTCTTCGATGATATCGGTTCACGAGGGCTCCGCAAGAGACATCTGAAGGAACTGATTGATAATGGAGGAGATGTTGAAGCGTTTTTCCCAGCTACTATGCCGCTTATCAATCCTCGAATGAATTTCAGGAACCATCGTAAAATCGTTGTTATCGACGGGCGAATTGGTTATGTTGGCGGATTCAACGTAGGCGATGAGTACTTGGGGCTGAACAAGAAGTTTGGCTATTGGCGCGATACACATCTGCGGATTGAAGGAAGTGCGGTACACCCGCTTCAGACGAGGTTTATATTGGACTGGAACCAAGCATCTGAAAAAAATGATATCGAATATGCAGAGCACTTCTTCCCTGCTATCCCTCGTAAAGGTTCCGTCGGGATGCAGATTGTGTCGAGTGGACCCGACTCAGAATGGGAGCAGATTAAAGACGGTTATTTGAAAATGATTTTCATAGCGAAGAAATATATTTATATTCAAACGCCTTATTTCATCCCAGATATCAGCTTCTTGGACGCGCTACGCATTGCATGTCTCTCTGGAATCGATGTGCGGATAATGATTCCGAACAAGCCTGACCACATGTTTGTATACTGGGCAACCTATTCAAATGTTGGTAAATTATTAAAAGCAGGAGCAAAAGTTTATATTTATGAAAATGGCTTCCTGCATACCAAGCAAATTGTCGTTGATGATGAACTTTCAACTGTCGGAACTGCCAATATCGATGTCCGCAGCTTCAAATTGAATTTTGAAGTCAACGCCTTCATTTATGATCGTGAAAAATCACATGAATTAGCTGAGCTTTTCGAACAGGATATGCAATTATCGACTGAATTAACCTATGAAATGTATTTGGAACGTTCTCGTCTCATTAAATTAAAAGAATCAGTTTCAAGACTACTTTCACCAATTTTATGATATAAGAAAGGCTTAATACGCCCGCTAGACGCGACAGGCATAAGTCGAGCGGCTGGCGCCTGAAGCTAGACACTAAGAAAAGCGCAAGATGTCTGGAGTCTAAATACCGACCTAAATACTTTCTTTTCATAGAACAAAAGGGACGCACCGCTAAAACGGTACGTCCCTTTTGTTCTATGAAAATATGAGTCACTTATGTGTTTATTGGACCCCTAAATATTCTTCTAACGTAAGATTTTTCTTGAAAATTTCGTCCGCAATTTCAAGACCAACATAACGGAAATGCCAAGATTCATGCATATATCCTGTAATCTGTTCTTTCCCCACTGGATAGCGCATAACGAAGCCGAATCGGTGAGCGTTTGCTGCCACCCATTTTCCTGCTTCCGTTTCCCCAAATGATGATGAAGCAAAGTGCTGTTCGAAATTCACTTCACCAATATCGAATGCCAGCCCTGTTTGATGTTCCGAATAACCCGGGCGTGCACTATAGGTATCAGCCGCTTTCTCACCATCACGAGCAACATATCTCTCGTAAAGTGTCGTCTGGTATTCAAACGAGCGATAGGTGCTGAATGCATTGAGATTAAAACCTGTAAGTTTCGCTTCTGCCGCCATTCTTTCAAATGCGCCACGCGCTTTTTTGTCTTCTCCAGGTGCGTATGTTGCCGGAAGAGGATACTTTTTATTGGCGAGTAAAATCCCTTTTACAAACTTCGGTTCTTTAGGAAGCGTCTGACCTTCGATATATCCTCCGTTGTCAATCGCTGAATTCGGCTTCACTTCAGTACCAGATCCTGCACCGTTGTTTTTTGTTGGTTTGGATGGAGATTCAGGCGTAACCTCCTGCACTTTCCCGGGTTCGTCCTCTTCTTTCGTTTCATCAGCATCGGGTTGCTCTACAAGGTCAGGGAGTTCGGTTGGTTCTGTTTCGTGGGCTGCGTCCTCATCCCCATTTGCAACAGACATACCAATGACTTCCTGCCCTTTTTTAATACTTTTTTCTACATCCCAGTCATTCATTCCAAGTCCAATTAGGAGTCCTGTCATAATGAAGCCGGAAATAATTAAAGTGATTGTTAAAGCTTTACCCTTTTTTTTCTTATTGGTATAGTTGTTTTTTCGTTTCATCAATAAGCCTACCTTCTCAATATATATGTATAGTCTACCATCATTTTTCTTTGTGGTCTGCGTATGCTATCATTTAATTTCACGATTATTGAATAGTTTGCAAGGGAGCGATAGGATGAAGAACCAAAGATGGCTTTCGATGAGTTTTTTCGCTTTTTTCTTTACTTGGGGCGTATTTCTTCCCTATTGGACTGGCTGGCTAACAATTGAAAAAGGTTTATCCGTAACAGCAGCAAGTTTTATTATGGGTGCTGGAATGATTGCACGATCGTTATCCACATTCCTTATCTTCCCGTATCTGACTCGAAAAATATCCATGATCCGTGTGATGAAATGGATTTCACTTACAGCACTTATTTTAACGCTCCTCTATTTACCAGACTCACCTTTCATCGTACTTCTTATTATTACCGTTCTATTCAGTGCAATCTATCCGATGATATTGCCTGCCGTCGAAAGCGGCGCGTCTATTTTAATGCAGATAGAAGGAATTCATTACGGAAAGAGCCGATCGTTCGGATCAATTGGCTACACTATTGCTTTGTTATTAATCGGAGCAGCTACAGCTATTTGGACTGAGCAAGCAATCCTTTACATAATGATTGTTGGGTTAACTATCTTAACATTATTTTTCATGCGACCAGCACCAAAAGCTTTACAATTAAATCCAGTTCATGATGACACTACTAAACAAGCCATCAATTTCAAATCGCTCTTGACGTCCAAAGAATTTGCAATCATCTTGCTACTCGCCATCCTTTTACAAGGGGCGCATGCGTCCTATTATAACTTCGGATTCATTTTCTTAGATAATCTTGGTGTTAATGGTCTTTATATCGGGATTATCTTGAATATAGCAGTGTTATTTGAAATATTGTTTTTTACACGTGCTGATCGATTGCTTGCAAACCTTAAAGTCTCCACGATGTTTCTCATAGCAGGAATCGGATCCACGGTAAGATGGATACTAATTGCTTTGTTTCCATACATATCTGTTTTCATCGGTACTCAAATACTCCATGCCTTGTCGTTTGGTGTAGCCCATTTTGCGTTCATAAAATTCATTTCTCAAAAACTGCCCCATGATCAACTTGCTACAGCACAAGGAATGTATGCAGCATTCGCGATGAGCCTGAGCACCGCAATCCTGACATTTTTAGGTGGTTACTTATATGACGTTTCACCACGACTCGCATTTCTCGGTATGATTATTTGTTCTATTCCAGCTATCATCATCGTGCTGATGACTAGAAAGAAATATGCCTATTAATAGAATAGACGCTTACCGGAAATTTCAGTTCCCGGTAAGCGTCTTTTCTTTACCTATATGTGTTGAAATAAAGAATCCTACCAACAACGCTAGGGGACGCCTTCGCTGGAGATTATATAGAATCACTCATTCAACATATATAGTTAATCATATGTTCAACTTACCTAACAATATTAAATATGAGCAACACTACAAAAGCGCCTCCGAAAAAAATAGACATCCATAACATCCATTTCGACTCGCGTACCATCCCCTGCTCACGAAATGATTTTGCCCGAGCCCCATTCGTCAATGAAAACAGAGCCACCATCGACAAAACAGCGTTGTTCAAGTCGAGCTTGATGATGAAATAGACCGAAGCTAATGCGGCTGCTACAATCCCGATTCCAAATAACCATTTAGTCTGCACATCGATAACCTCCTATGCCTTGTAATCTACATATGTTGACCATTATCTGATTCCTGTAATCTGACCAGAAAAAAGGCCGAAGATTTCTCTCCAGCCTACTTTCATTTATCGTCTTTAGTGTCTATCTTTTTTACTTCTTTTACTTCTTTTACTTCTTTTACTTCTTTTACTTCTTTTACTTCTTTTACTTCTTTTACTTCTTTTACTTCTTTTACTTCTTCAGCATTTATAACCTCTTCAGCATCTTCTACAACCAGTTCAGGATGCTTGTAATAGAACTTGCGGCCTAAGTACGTTTGGAAGATAAGGAGAAGTCCCCCAACTGCCCAGTAAAGGGGTAGTGCTGCCATCGCCTTGAATGAAATGAACATAATCATAACTGGCGATAAGTAAATAAATGCTTTCATCTGTTTCTTCTGCTGCTCCGGCATTGTCCATAGTGATACACGTGCTTGGACGAAGTAAACTGCACCAGCAAGAACCATCATAATCATATCCGGCTCTCCGAGATTAAACCAAAGAAACTCATGTGTTTGTACTTCAGTAGAATTGAGGATAGCAAAGTAGAGACCCATGATGATTGGCATCTGGATGACTAACGGAAGACAACCCATATTAAGTGGATTGACACCATGCTTCGAATAAAGTCCCATCATTTCTTGCTGAAGCTTCACTTGCTCATCTTTTTGTTCTTTTTCTTTTGCTTCTTTCAAACGCTTTTGAATGTCTTCCATCTCAGGGCGGAGCGCATCCATTTTAACTTTCATATTCTGTTGCGACTTATAGTTTTTCAGCATAAGCGGCATTAGGACCAACCGGATTAATACCGTAATGAGTATAATCGACAGGCCGTAATTCCCATTGAAGAAATCACTGAAAAAATGCAGTAACCAATCCATCGGCTTAACGAAAAGATTATAAAATGTACCTTCTTTGTTCTCGATGCCTGCACAACCGCTTAGAAAAACGGCAGTGGTCATTAACATCGTAACTAATCCAATTTTCTTCTTCATTAGATTCACCTTCACTATTTCAAACTATTAAAAAGTATACCTTACCTAGTCCTCAAATTACAACGATTGACCGTTCGGAAAATTTTTTCTTCCCCAGTAATGGAGTAACGAAAATAATCTCCTGTCAGATCTCTTCGGAATTGCCTAGGTGTTTGACCGGTTTATTTTTTATCTATGCGTGTGAAATAACTTTGATTACAAAATAGAATCGTTCAGATATATCAGGAATTTTATTTTCAGGAAAACATAGGTAGTATTGAGATTCTTCCAGAGCACAAAATTTTCGTATGTACTTCATAAATTTCATTCTGTTCCGTCTTCACGAGTAGAATCCTGGAGGAGCTTCTGGGTTGTTGCCTGTCGTATATATTTTTCATTCTTCCCTCAATACCAAAATGCAAGAATCCCTAACATAATTTAATAAAAAAAACACTTCCATGTAGGAAGTGTTTTTGGTATCGTACTACATTTTTATTTGATGGATTGTTCCGCGCCTGATTCGTTTTGTTCTTTTTTATGGTAGAGTCCATCTGTTTCAGGAGTCATCTTCACATCATCTTCAATTTCTTGGTTATAATAATGGACGCTTGTTTGAGCACCTTCACTTACCATTTTGTTATCTTGAAGATCATATGGATCCGAATGACCGACTTTAGTTTCGGGAGATCTGTTCAATTTTTGTGATTCGATGAATGAATCAACTTTTGTTTTCATATTACTAAAAGCCACTTGTGCCTTATCCCTATTTTCTTTTTTACTAAAGTAGGCATAAGCCCCCGCCGCCATCGTTGCAAGTAATAAATTATTATTTCGTTTACGACCCATTAAAATCATTCCTCCCAGATTTAATGAAAAATGTATTATACAGATAGTATACCCTCATCTGCCAGTTTAGAAACTTTCATTTTCATACGATCGATAAAATCATATCCACATGCGGAATTCCACCATCTTCATAAGGCTCCGAAATTGCATTAAATCCATGCTTCTCATAAAATCCAACAAGATGATGCTGGGCCTGCAATCGAATTTTTTCAGGTTTCCAACGATTCTTCGTAAAGTCAACGCTTCGTTCCATAAGAATATGTGCAAGCCCTGTGCCCCTTTTGTCCTCTCTGATGATGACCCGACCAATAGATGGCTCCATATACTTCACACTAGCCGGAAGTAGCCGTGCATAAGCGGCTAGTCCTTCCTCATCGCTACAGAATATATGAATTGCATCGTAATCATGACCATCAACTTCATGATACGCGCAATTTTGCTCCACGATGAATACATCAACACGTAACTTCAACATTTCATATACTTCATGACCGCTTAATTCCCCAAATTCGTTATAAGTCCACTTCATCCAGCATCTCTCCCATATATATCATTTTCATTACATTGGTAGTTTTCATCCAAGTTATTTGTTATGATTACAAAAAGAAATGCAGAGGTGACAGTGCAATGATCCGACTAATGACTGCCATGGATAGTATGCACGTTCAACAGATTGTTTTTAAGACTTGGAACGAAACCTATAAAGATATTATTCCAGCAGAAATCCAAAAGAAATTTATCAATCGCTCCTACTCAGAAGCGATGCTATTGAAGCGCATGGAGAAAACGTATGTGCTAGTAGCCGAATGTGAAGGTATTCCTATCGGTTTTTCCAGTTTCACGAAAAAAGATGAAGATGGCGATTCTGAATTGACTGCTATGTATATTTTACCATCGCATCAGAAAATGGGCTATGGTAAAAAGTTAGTTGAATACTCTCTGTCGTTACTTTCAGACGCACAGAAATTATTTGTTTATGTAGACGAACGCAATACGGTTGGACGAGCCTTTTATGAGAAACAAGGCTTTGAGTTACTTGATGTCTTTGAAGAATATTTCGAGGGTTACCCTGTAGTAACAGCCCAATATGTATTTTGTATTCATTCCCCAGCACTTGCCTTGTACTAAAAAACCAAAAACCCTTTCCTCCAATTGGAGGAAAGGGTTTTTTTACATTATTATAAAGGTCTCATTGTTCCATCATACTTATCATCCACGACCTGCGACTCCTGTGTTAGTGGTGGTTTCTTGGTAAAACAAAGGATCCCAGCAATGTACAGAAGAATCGAAGTCAACGAAATAATCCCAGCAGTCAAACCGGCGATAATGAACATGATCCCGGCAAGCTTAGGATTTTTATTGTTCCAAATGTTCACGATTCCAATTACCGTCAAAATCAAGCTGACAATTAAGCTGATGATAATTAACCACATAAACCCACCTACGATTCCAAATACTCCATAGATAATTTCGATTTGATCAGGCGTTAATGTCGGATCTGCCAACAGTATTTCAGCTTCGAACTCTTCTTTAATCAACGTGTCCGATTTCAAATAGTTAAATAAAGCCAGGGCTGCGAAACTGACAAAAACACCTATTGCCGTCAAGACGACACTTAAAATCGATAATACTTTTTCCGCTGTACGGCTCATGAAATACACCTCTCTCTTAATCTCTATATATGATTATACGTTCAACTGAAGGATAGGTTTCACTTTTTCAAACAATAACATGACAAAGATGTTTCATTAAATAGTGAACGGGTATTCTGTATATATGCAGGCATCATAGCTCAAATTAGGAAAGGGGACGATACAAATGGAGAAGAAACTGATTTTCAGTCAAGCCGACATGATGTATACTGTCGCCGGCGCTACTGTATTAACTAGTATAGTGTACTTAATTACTTTATTGTGAGGGATTTGAATGAATCGAATTTTACCGCGTGAAATATAAAAGGCAATCCTTAGTTTTATAACTAAATGGATTGCCTTTTATTATTTTTCACACTTTTACATCATCATAATCTTTGTAGCGTTCAAAAGCTGTTACAACATACGAGCAGACAGGCTCCATTTTTAACTCTTGTTCACGCGCATAACTCGCTGCACGGTCCAGTATTTTTTTTGCAACGCCTTGTCCTCGGAGTTCAGGTGAAACGAATGTATGATCCATCACCATCACATCCCCAAGAATTGTCCATGTAATTTCTGCAAGCATCGCTCCATTTTGTTCATAACGGAACGCGAATGCATCCCCGCCCAATTCAACAAATTCGAATTCCATCTAAACTACCCCTTTTCAATAAATTCTCCTTCATAATACAACATTTTACTTCCCGATTACTTAAACCAAGACTGAACGGATTCGAAAAGGTTCGCAAAGAACTCCTTCACACTTTCCCAAAAGCCAGGATCAATATCACCGAGTGTTTCTTTTATTTTCGATGTCATATCCGATAATTGCTCAGATAATTTATTGAAATCGATATCTAAATTTCTAATTCTGTCCATTAAGTCTATGAGCAATTGCCGATCCGCATCACTTAAATTAATATTAAGCTTTTTCATTTGCTCTGTGACAATTTTCTCAACCTCTTCTTTTGTCGCCGGATTTTTCTCTGCGATTTGCTTTTTAATTTCCGTTAGAAGCTCGGCTACTTTGTCACTATCGACACCGGGTTCTTTCGCAAACTTCGTCGCAAGATTCAATTCATCATTTGCGACATCAGTCCGCTCTGTATCAAGTTTCTCACCAGTCACTTCATAGGCTTTGTATATTCCAACTAACGCGGAATGGCCCGTCACTTTTTTCGGTGAGGCTACCTCGACAATTGCGTCTTCGATTCCGGCCGTTAACATTGCCGTTGCATAGATTTCTGGTGTCACCTGTGTAATATTATCCTGTGTAACAATCGTGATGACAAGCCCTTTGCCTTCTTCCTGCCTCGTGATTTTAGCTGAAGAATACATACGTGCCTTGCCATTGCCATCTTTAATATATTTCACAAGGTCACTGCCATCAACGGATATTTCTTCCACTTCCGCTTCTTGTGCAACGCCCAAACTATTCTTCACACTTTCTTTTTCTGCGTCTGATAAATCTGCACCGTAAACAACGATTGGTACACCTAGTTTTTCATTGATGACTGTATCTTCTGCATGTACGGTCGCCGGAACCGTGATTCCGATTACCAGTACAGCCGCCATCATTATTGTCAGTAGACGTTTCATGTTGATTCCCCCTCTTTCTAGGAATTAATACGATTCCCGGTTGATAAAGGTTCCCGAACTTCGGTATTATTTCAACAATGTCCATCCATCATTCTGTTCAATTCTGCCTTCTTTCATGAGTTTACCAAGTGCACGTTTGAATGATGCTTTACTCATATTGAACATTTCTTTTATCTCGTCAGGTGTTGATTTATCCGTGAAGGGCATACGTCCCTTAGCTTCATTCAAATAACGAAGGATTTTTTCAGCATCGTCTCCCTGACGCTCCTCTTTACGAGGCAACATCGATCCGTTCACTGTTCCATCTTCACGGACACCAATAATACGGACAGTCATTTCTTGGCCGAGACGAGGTTCACGTTCCTGTTCTGTATTGTGGATGAAAATACGGTAATTTTCAGGAATGCTAAGCATAAACGAACCAACTGGTAACAAGCGATACGCTCTTGCCTTCAAGTCCATGTTAAAGACGGAAGTAGGCGCTTCAATGATTTGTTCTAATACGCGTTCTTCTGTAGCAAGTCGGCCGAAAATAGTACCGCCCAAATCCATTCGAAGCGTCATATACAATGCATCGTCTACCTTCGGCCATAGAGCCCGCACTTTAGGCATATCATTTTTATTCACAAGCACTTCGATTGAAGAACCGATATCAACATAAACACCTTCATGGTCATCCACACGTATTACACGTGCCCAGCCAAATGTCTCAGCTGTCATGTGTGGAATCTGCATCGTCGCAGAAAGCTCTCCGCGTCTATTCATGTAAAGGAAAACTTTTACTTTATCTCCTTCTTGAATGTTTTCGTCTGCATCAGATGCATTCAACATAATATGTTCTTGTTCGCTATCGCCACCCAATATCCATCTTGAACCGTCTTGCTCCAACACTTCTAACTCCACCGCATAACCTGATTTTAGTTGTTCCATTATTTATCTACCTCTTTCTCCTGATCCATTACACGTAATTTTCTAACAAATTCTTCGTCTTGTCCCATCGCTTCGACCAGATCAGTTATTCGATCCATCGCATTCCAGCTTAGGTGATGTTCAATTCCTTCCACGTCCCCATAAATATTTTCTTCATCGACTCCAATAATGCGAAGAAACTGTTCAAGGAGATCATGACGTCGAACAAGTTTTTTTCCGAACGAAAACCCTTTTCCTGTCAATTCGAGACCTTTGTAGCGTTCATAAACAATATAGCCTTCCTTGTCGAGACGCTGAGCCATTTTTGTAACGGATGAAGGGAGAACCGCCAAGGATTCAGCTACATCCGATACACGTGCAACGCCTTTCGCTTCGATATGCAAATAAATCTGTTCAAGATAATCTTCCATACCTGGTGTTGCCAACTGTACCGCCTCCAGTATGTATACCCAGTCTCATTCCCAATCACTACTTTTCAAACGTCCCTAGTTTAACTTTTAATTGGCGGGGGTAAAGATAGAATACATCAGTAAAGGGGGAATTCACATGGGTCGAATTATATGGTTACTCATTGTAGCATTATTCGTGTTTTGGTTGTTAGGTCTCGTATTCAAGATTGGCGGAGGACTAATTCACATTCTTCTAGTCATCGCGGTTATTGCATTTATTTTCAATCTTATTTCCGGAAAACGAAGCGTGTAACGAAAGGGATGTCGACATTAGTCGGCATCCCTTTTTTAGTGTCTAGCTTCAGCGGCCAGACGCTCGGGTCATAAGCCAGACCAGCTAGGAAGGATTGAACTGCATCCTTCCCGGGTAAAGAACACCGCGTCGCCGGTCCGTCTTATGCCTGTCGCGTCTATGCGGGCCGCTTCCGCTTTTCTTGTCTAGCTACAGGCGCCAGCCCCTCGAGTCGCTTCATTCTTTCAGATAAAGGCAAAGTACGCCTTTTTCTGAAAGACCTCCAGCGCTTTTCGGAGCTAGACGGCGCCTGGAGCTTAGGCCTACACGAAGTAGGTCATGCAGCTGTTGCGACAGGACGTCGCGCACTTAAGCTGCATTCCTTATATTGTCTAGCTACAGCGGCCAGACGCTCGGGTCATAAGCCAGACCAGCTGTGCGGGAAGAGCACCGCGTCGCCGGTCCGTCTTATGCCTGTCGCGTCTATACGGGCCGCTTCCGCTTTTCTTTAGTCTATTTTCGCATAGATGCATGTATTTCGTAAAACATTACCATCGGGGGATAAGGAATCTTGTTTCAAAATTCCTTCGAGGGTGAACCCTGCACGTTCTGCGACGCTACGACTTTTCATGTTTTCTTCATCACAACGAATTTCCACTCTGCGCGCTCCAAGCTTTTCGAAGGCAAATTTTTCAATATGTTTAACGGCTTCGGTCATATAGCCCTGGCCTTCAAATTCTGTAGCTAGCCAGTAGCCAATCTCGAATTTCGGAATCGACCAATCGATTCGATGTAGTCCCGATGAACCGACAAACTTCCCGGTTTCTTTATGGTAAACATGGAAGCGCAGGTCTTGTCTTGTGATGAAATTTGCAACTGCTTTTCGCAAGCTTTCTTCTGTCATATGCAGCTCCGGTTCCGGTTGCGCCCATGGCATCCACTTACGAAGCGCAGGTAATGAAGCCCTAATCGCATTCCAAGCATCTGTTGCATCGCCAAGTTCAGGAGCCCGAATGACAAGCCGTTCTGATTCGAATGACTCCGCGAAATCCGGGATACGAGGGGATGCCGCAGAACCTCGTGACTTCTCTCCGTCTTCCCAAATCACAGGCGTTGTCGTTCCCGCCATGAAATCTTCCCGCGTAATACCATAGGTCACTGCATCATAATAGGAATGTTCTTTAGGCGAAAACCAAGCTTTCCGAAGATGTGCTTCCTTGACAAAGCCTGCACGTTCGAACGTTTTTCGCATCGCAAGATTATCTTGTCTCGTATGACCTTCGAGACGAATTTTCTTGCCTGGCAATCCGAATACATATTCCGCGACAAGTCGAAGAGCCTTCGGGCCGTAGCCATATCCCCTCGACATATCTGCAATACGTAAATCGAACAACGGAATTTCATCTTGCAAGTCGTAAATTTTTACGATTCCTACTTTTTCTCCGGCGTCATTTTCCACCCAAAACGTTTTCACTTCATCCGACTCATAGCCGCCCTCTTCGATTGTTTTTTCAATCAAATGACGTCCCGGATCAGAGTTACCGTGGTAAGGCCACGTATTAGTTGTCATGAAATGAATAAGTTGCTCCTGCTCTTCCATTGTCCACTCTTGTAAATACATTAGAATTCGCCTCCGTATAGAAACTACTTACTTATGAACGCGTAGCAACCGCAACGAGTTCAGCACAACGAGTAGCGTGGCACCCATATCCGCGAAGATGGCAATCCATAATGTCAGCCAACCGGGAATGATAAGAAGCAATGCTATAATTTTTAAGCCTAATGCAAACATAATGTTTTCTTTGATGATTCGCAATGTTTTTCGGCTTAATTTCATTGTATAAGGTAATTTCCCTAAATCATCTGCCATTAGTGCAATATCTGCTGTTTCCAATGCAGCGTCCGTTCCCGCTCCACCCATTGCTATACCAACTGAAGCTGCAGCTAAGGCAGGCGCGTCATTGATGCCATCACCAACCATGGCAACACGGCCATATTCGTCACTCAATTGTTTAATCGCTGTTAATTTGTCTTCCGGCATTAGTCCGGCGCGTACATCCGTAACACCGAGCTCAGTAGCAATTGCATCTGCCGTTACTTGGTGATCGCCTGTCAGCATGACTGTATGACGGATACCTATACTTTTCAGTTGTTCAAGGACGTCACGACTTTCCGCACGTATGGGATCCGCCACGGCTAGCAGTCCACTAAAATCAGTACCCGTGACAATCGCCATGACAGACTTTCCTTCTCGTTGAAGGGATGCCGCTTGCTGTAATATTTCTTCTGACAATGAAGATAGTTCTTGTGCCCAGCTCAGGCTGCCAATATAAGTCGTCATGCCATCAATTTCAGCATAAGCGCCCTTTCCGGTAACCGATTGAAAATTCGACACAACGACTTTCTGTGCACCATGATGATGCGCGTAATCGACAACCGCTTTTGCAAGCGGATGCTGTGACATTGACTCGACTGCTGCGATTGCACTTAATAATTGCTCTTGAGCGATTTCTTTACCTACGATGAAATCCGTTACTTCCGGATACCCTTTCGTTAACGTTCCGGTTTTATCGAACGCAATAACGTCAAGTCTTCCTGTTTCTTCGAGGTGGATACCGCCTTTAATCAGCACGCCTTGACGTGCCGCGTTACCAATCGCTGTGACAATCGCAACTGGTGTAGAGACAACAAGTGCACACGGACAGCCGACGACGAGTACAGCAAGACCTTGGTAGATCCACGCGTTCCAATCGCCACCAAGTAATGGTGGTATTATGGCCACAAGAATTGCAATCACGATGATTGCAGGTGTGTAGTATTTCGCGAATTTATCAACGAACTTTTGAGATGGTGCTTTTTCTGCTTGCGCATCTTCTACGAGATGGATGATCTTCGCAATTGTTGTATCGCCGACAAGCTTTGTAACCGTTACTTCAAGTGCACCCTCTTCATTAAGCGTGCCCGCGAATACATTATCACCAGATTTTTTTTGGACAGGGATGGATTCCCCTGTAATCGCTGCTTGATTGACCGTAGATGAACCCGTTAGAACAGCGCCGTCCATAGCGATTTTCTGACCTGGTTTTACGATTAGAATATCGCCGACGATGATGTCTTCTGTCGGAAGTTCCATAAACGTTTCCCCTCGTTTTACGAGGGCGGAAGGCGGTGCAATATCCATCAATTGTCGGATGGACTGTCGTGCTTTATTCATTGAATAGGCTTCTAACGCTTCACTAACCGCAAACAGGAAGACGACAACCGCACCTTCACGCCATTCCCCAATAATTGCAGCACCAATAATGGCAATCGTCATCAGCGTTTTCATATCGAATTCGAAACGGACCAAATTTCGCAATCCTGTTTTGAATATGCTTGTTCCACCAATTACAATGGCAATTGCAAATAGGGCAATTGCTGCAGGATGTGTTTCAGCGTAACGAAATGACACATACATCCCTATTAGTAAGAACAGCAGCGAAAAAAGTGTAACGAGATTCTCTTTCCGTTTAAAGAAAGACGTTTTCGGCTCAATCTTCTTATTCTGAAGCGGGACAACTTTAATGCCATCAAATGCACCTGCTGCTTCGAGATCTTCAATCGTCGCGCTGCCACTGAACGCTAATTTTGATGCACCAAAATTCACTTGTACATCCTCAATAGAAGGCAGGTTTTTAACGTTTTTTTCAAACTTCATCGCACAACTGGCACATGTTAGATTCTCCAACCTATATTCTTTCTTCTCAACCGTTGCCATGCTCAACACCCTCTATCGTATGCTCGTGTGCGACTTTCACAAGTTGGTGGACGTGATCGTCTGCGAGCGAATAGTAAACCATCTTCCCTTTTCTCCTTGATTTAGCAAGTGCTTGTTCGCGCAAATAGCGTAAGTGGTGGGAAGCTGTCGCAACGGAAGAACCAATCACTGCCGCAACGTCACATACACACATTTCTTCTTCTAGTGTCAGCGAAAAAGCAATTTTCAATCTGGTTTCATCCGCCAACGCTTTAAATATCGCGACAGCAGCACCCACATCAGGGAGCGCCTTCTGTACCCGATTCACAACTTCTTCATGAACCGTTGTCACTTCACAAACTTCTTTTACCGTCATATTTACACCTCATTCAAATGGTTGTTTGATTAACTTTAGTATATGTAATTCCTCTTGTAATTGCAAGGCTAATCAAACGGTGCTTTGAATGTAAATTTCCGCTTGATTTATTACTCAAAAGAAGGGTTTAACAGATAGGCGTAGAAGACTTATACTTACTAACAATGTAACTTTACATGTCAGACATACGAAAGTAGGGATTCCGATGTATAACCGAATACTAGTCGCGGTCGACGGCTCAGTAAACTCGCACCGCGCAGCCAAACATGCCGCTCAACTTGCCTCGTTATGCCAAGGAGTGGCCGTTGAAATCCTTTATATCCTTGAGTTTGACCGAACACGTTCAGATGTACTTGATAATGCTAGCAGTGATGATCTCCATATCGATCGCAAGAAGCGACTCATGCCCATCGAGGAGGCTTTCGAGCAGTTTCAAATCCCCTTTAAGCTCGTCATCAAACACGGTGACCCTGGACCAATCATCGTTAATTTTGCCAATAGTGGTGAATTCGATCTTGTCGTTCTCGGTAGCCGTGGCCTGAATACTTTTCAGGAAATGGTGCTAGGCAGTGTGAGTCATAAAGTAGCAAAACGTGTGACAGCACCGGTTTTGATTGTTAAATAACAGAGGCTCTTAGCGGTGGATAAGATAATGCATCGGTTTACCCGCGTTTCCAAAGTTTCACCAAATTAAAAACGGGGCGCATTAGCGCTCCGCTTTTAACTTCAACGTATATCCTTCTTTAATGTCCCCATCCAAAACAGTTTCATGGTAATTACCATTCACCCAGTCATCTGCTTGATCGTGGAACCACTGCGATTTTATGTGGCCACTTTGACCCGGCCCTACAATATGATTCGCTTTCGATAAATCGGACAAATCGGCAACAAAGCGCCAAGGTGCACCGTGATTTACAGTACCATCTGCCTGAAATGCTGCAGCCTGGACTGTAACATTCGAACCGCCGATTGCCTGTTTCTTCGGATTTAAGAAATATTCAAAGATTGGAGATGCGCCTGATAGAGCGTGCGGAAACTCCAACTGATGGAAATCTCCCCATTGCCAATCCGCGATTTTATCACCGAACAATCCTTCAATCTCTTCGATTGAATTTACAAATGAATCGAAGACCCACTTATCAACACCGCCATACTCTTCCACCCAGGCCCCTGGTTCACCCGCATAAGCGTCGCGCAACATTTTGTCGGTAATTGTCCCTTTCGCCGGCAGAAGCTCATAAACGTCCTCAGGCATCGTTGCACTGAGCATGCCAATTGGCAATTGTTTTATCCATTTATGAAAGACAAGTGGTGCCGCCGCATCTGCGGAATCATATTGATCCCACTCGCGAAGCATTTTTACAATTTCTTTGTACTTTCCGACAGCGGCGTCTTTCATTTCAATTGAACCAATCATATCGTCCAAGAACTCACGAGCGTATAAGTTCTTCTGATCCATCTGCAATTTCATCATATCTTCCGCCGTGAAATTATCTCCTTCGCGAAGCACTTCCGCTATTCGTTCATAGCGATAAGACTGTGCCCAAAGTTTTGTAATATGATACGGATATGAATCGTCAACAATTTGATTATTTGCTGTGGCAATGAACCCTTCTTTAGGATTCACGACACGCGGTAATTCATCATATGGAATGTAGCCCGTCCAGCCATAATCGGAAGAGTCGCCTGGTACAGGCAATTGCGCATCCCCTTGTTTCCTGATAGGAATACGACCGTTCGCTTTATAAGCAATAGTGCCGTCATTCGCCGCAAACACAAAGTTCTGTGCTGGTGCATGGAAGTCTTCCAAAGCCATCTCAAAACTTTCCCAGTTGGAAGCTTTGTTCATCTTCATAATCGCTTCGAGTTCTTTTGTCGGTTCCAGTGCTGTCCATTGCATTGAAAACAGCGCGTTTGGATCTTCATCTTTGTAAAGAATGTCCGAAATAATCGGGCCATGTCGCGTAACCATTACTTCAAACGGTACATCCTCCTCGCCTTTTACAGAAATCGTTTCATCTCTTACCTCAGCCTGTTCCCATTCTCCATCATAGAGAAATTGTGTCCGATCTTCAGGATTTGGAGTTTCGATATATAGATCTTGTACGTCAGGTCCAACGTTCGTCACACCCCATGCAACGTCGTCATTATGCCCAAGAATAATTCCTGGAATCCCTGCAAAAATAACACCGCTAACGTTTTGTTCAGGTGATTGCAAATGCATCTGATACCAGATCGCCGGCGTATTAAGCCCGAGATGCGGATCATCTGCTAGAAGCGGTAATCCTGAAGCCGTTTTATCCCCCGACACGACCCAGTTGTTACTACCGTTGAATTCAGGCGGCACAAGACCAGGGTCGAACTGACCAGCCACAGCGACCGGATTCGCAATGTTAGCCTCAATAATAGAAGAAGCATTTTCCGGATAAACGGTGAACAACTCCCGTGCTAATTCTTCCGAGAAATTATTCAACGCCCAATGCCTGACCGCTAAACTATCCCAGTTTCCGCCGAGGTCATAAGCCATATACTTACCTATCGTCAGCGAATCGATTTCTGTCCATGGTTCAGGCGTGTAGCCCAGGACCTTGAATTCATACGGAAACTTCCCATCTCGCTCCGCCTCCTCAATGAATGCATTGACTCCTTCCGCATACCAGCTGAGCACCTTTTTCCCTTCCTCACCATAGCCGTCATAAGACGCTTCGGCCGCCGAGCGCAAACTAAATGTACGGAACTTCTTATCCGTTCCAACAGCCACTTCCCCAACTACTTCGGATAATCGACCACTCGCTTGCCTACGAGCCATATCCATTTGGAATAAACGGTCTTGAGCTTGCACATAGCCTTGAGTCCTATACAAATCCGCGTCCGATTCCGCCGTTATATGCGGTACGCCAAACTCATCCCGGACGATTGTCACATCTTCATCTAGAATTTCCACACTTACTTCTCCATCAATAAATGGTTTCGACTTCGCTATGTAACTATTTACAATAAGTAGTACCACAATAGCCAAAACTATAATTGATCCAAACACCGACAACATAATTTTTGGCCATTTCCCCATCCGTTTCCCCTGTTTCACCATTTCACGCACCTTCCCTATCTCCCTTAATGGTATTCTACTATTTCATTTATATTCCTTCTTTCTCCAAACAAACCTTAGGGCAAAAGTGGTAACTCAACACAACCGATTATATATCCGCGACACCGAGCATAAACACACCCCAACCAATCATCCATCCAAATCCCCTCAACAAAAAAAGGATAGGACAGCCACTAACGGCCGGTCCCATCCTCTTCTATTTTATCCTTATGCAAAACCTCATATAATTCATCCTCAGTAGAAATATCCGCTAACTTCACATTCGACCGGTAAGCCGCTCGGACGATCAAATGTCCGGCAACCGGTGCAGTTAGAAAGACGAACACAATTCCCAAAAGAAGGCGTACACTTACGAAATGTTGACTGAACAAAAAGTAAATAAAAGCACCTGACAAGGTTAGCAAAACAGCGAGCGTCGAACTTTTCGTCGCAGCATGAGATCTCGTGTAGACATCAGGCAGCCGAAGCAATCCAAAGACACTGATTACGCTCGCAACTCCGCCTGTTAAAATCAGAAATGCGCCTACGAATTCACCTATCGTGTTTACGTTCAACGATAACACCCCTCTCGATGAATTTAGAGAAGGCAATTGTACCGATGAACGATAGAATTCCCAAAATAAGAATGACTTCTAAAAATGCTTTCGTGTTCATCACCACTGAAATTACGGCTATCATAGCAATCAAGTTTACACCAATCATATCGAGCCCGATAACGCGGTCCGGCATCGAAGGGCCGAGAATGATTCGTATGACAGCTATTGCAATCGTTATTGAGAATAATACGAGCGAAGTCGTCAGCATTGCTTGAATCATCAGCGGGTCACCTCCATGATTGCTCTTTCAAAGTTATGCAGTTGCATCAAAAGTCCATCGCGAGATTGTTCGACGTCCATCGCGTGAATAAACAGGACATTTCCTTCAGGGGATACTTCCATGACGACAGACCCCGGGGTCAGCGTCAAAAGCAACGACAGCATCGTCACTTCTGAATCACTCTCTAAGACTGTTTCATATTTAAAAATACCCGGTTTAATTTTCAGCTTTGGGCTAAGTATTTGTTTCAATACAACTACGCTCGATTTGGTCAATTCGGATATGAAGATGAAAAGTAGCTTGAATGTCGCATACAAACGGCGCAAGTAGAATTGCGTGCCGAAAAATCTATGCATGAAAAATATGATTCCTATCCCAACCAGGAAGCCGGCAAAGAAAGTCGTAAACTTTAGCTCATCCTCATCGATTAAGAGCATCCAGAGCAGAGCTATAAATAAATTCAACAGTAACTGGGCTGGCATTAGCATTCACCTCTTCTTTTCGGTCATTGGACGGGATTGTCTTCGATTAACGGTTGTCATTCAAAACCGCGTCTATATAGATATCAGGATTTGTCAGTGTTCGGGCTGCATCTGAAACGTATGGCGCAAGCGCCTCTGCTCCAACTCCCAGCGCAATTGTCAGTACACCAAACAAGACGAGTGGAATAAGCATCCCTTTTTTAAGCGGTACATCGTCATCTTCATTGATAATCGTTTCGCCCCAAAAGCAGTTTAGGAAAATCCGCAGAAGTGAATACAAAACGAAAATACTTGATAGGAACGCGATTGCAAGCAAGACGAACGCACCCGCCTCAATCGCCCCTTGGCCAACGTACACCTTTCCGATGAACCCGCTAAGCGGCGGAATTCCCGCAAGTGACAGCATTGTGATGAAGAACAGCCACCCAAGTAATGGATAATTGCGAATCAACCCACTCATATTTTCAATCCTTGCAGTTCCAGTTAAGTAGATCATCGTCCCTGCGATAAGGAATAACAAAGCTTTAATAATCATGTCATGGATAAGATAATAAATAGACCCTTGAATCGCCACTTCTGTCGAGACAGCAAGGCCAACGAGTATAAACCCTACTGCAATGACGACGTTATAGGACACAATCTTCCGGATATCATTGTAGGCGATTGCACCAATACTACCGCCAATCATCGTGATTCCCGCCATAATGCCAATCATCAAATGTGTAACACCAGGCTCGTGATAAAAAATGAGCGTAAACACGCGGAACATTGCATAGATACCGACTTTCGTAAGCAAAGCACCGAACAAAGCCGCAACTACTGTCGGTGGTGCACTGTATGACCCTGGCAACCAGAAATATAGAAGTAGTCCAGATTTCAAACTAAATACAATGAGGAAGACAATGCTAATCACTGTCAACAGCGGCCCTTGCCCGACTTCTGCAATACGTACTGATAGATGTGCCATATTAAGCGTACCTACCGTACCATATAAGTACGCGATTCCAACGAGGAAAAACCACGATGACAGTACATTTATAGTTATGTATTTAATTGATTCGACGAGTTGAACTTTCCTGCCTCCAAGTGTTATGAGCACATAAGAAGATAGAAGCATAACTTCAAAACAGACGAATAAGTTGAACAAGTCACCCGTTAGAAATGAACCATTAACGCCCGCAATCAGGAAAAAAACGAACGGATAAAAGAACATATTCTCATGCGCTCGACCAATCGACGAGAACGCATAAATTAGAAGGATTCCTGTTACAATCGCTGTCGTCAATACAAGTAGCATAGAGAATGAATCTGCGACAAATGAAATTCCGTATGGTGGCAACCAGCCCCCGAAATCGAGCCGTAAAATACCGTCCGCCTGAATCATGTTCAAAATATAAACACTGATCGCTACGGTTGCTACGATTGAAACAAGACTGAACGCCCGTTGAACTTTCACATAAGGCCGGAGAAATACAAGTAAAATCCCTGTTAATAAAGGTATAATCATTGGCATAACTATAATATTATTCATCTTTGAACCCTCTCAATGCAGCGAGATTGTCCGACCCAGTCTCTTTGTATGTTCGATATGCAAGCACCAGTAAAAAGGAAGTCACTGCGAAACTGATCACTATTGCAGTCAGGATAAGTGCCTGTGGAAGAGCATCCGTGTAGCTCTCCGCATTTTCACCTAATAGTGGGACTGCTCCTTTTTTCAAGCCGCCCATCGTCATTAATAGCAAATGCACAGCATGCGACAGGATTGCCGTCCCTAAAATGACCCGAACTAGACTTTTAGATAGCAGCAAGTAGACAGCGACCGTTACAAGGACTCCAACGAGTATCGTTATTAACGTTTCCAACAGCTACACATCCTCACTAATACTTAAAATAATCGTTACAACAACACCGACAACAGTCAGTGCAACCCCTGCCTCAAACAGCACGACCGTCGCTAATTCCGTTTCCCCGAACACTGGCAAGTTGAAATGACTAGCCGTCTGTGTAAGGAATGAAGCACCGAATAGAACTGATCCTAAACCCGTTCCGACTGCAAGCAATACACCAAACGCTGCAATCTTCTTGAAATCGAATGGGATGCCCTTATGGACTGTTTCGATATCGAACACCAAATAGAGAAGAACGAATGCGGAAGATAGGACGAGACCACCAATGAATCCACCTCCCGGATTATTATGACCGGAAAGGAACAATTCCACGCCGAACGTCAAAATGATGAAGACAACAATCTTCGTTACTGTCTGTAAAATGACATCATTAATCTTCAACGTCCTCGTCCCCCTTTCCAGCCTTCAGTTTAATCAATGTAAACACGCCAATACCGGCGATAAAAAGTACAACTACTTCGAGCATCGTATCGAATGCCCGGAAGTCACCCAATATCGTATTGACGATATTCTTTCCTCCCGCCAACTCATAAGCATCTTCAAAGTATACTGAAATCGACTCGAACATCTTATTGCCTTGTACGACGAGTGCAAGAACTGTAACAACCGTTCCTACCGAAATGGCAATAATGCCTTTGAAAACTTTTAATGACCTTGTCGATTTCTCCTTGCTCCATTCAGGTAAGAAATAGAAACATAAGAGGAATAACGCAGTCGTCACGGTTTCTACGATAATTTGTGTCAAAGCCAAATCCGGTGCCCGGAACACGACAAAGAGAATAGCAATTGAATAACCGAGAACACCATTTAACAGGATTGCCGTCATACGTGATTTTACAAAGATGATCGCAATACTCGCACCCATCATTACGAAGATGATGATATACTCGCTAACCGTAATGGGAGCATCGTTAGAAAAATCGATTGAAAACCCACCGGTCCATAACAGGCCGCCACCGACAGTTAGGATGAAAAAAACAAATATATATGCAAGATAATCCCTAAGGTATCCCGTCATATAAGTCCGAGTCAAGAAAGATGAAGCTTTCTCCGCCTGCGTCAACAAGCCGTTATACATAGAATCGAGATTCCAGCGCATAGGTGCAAGCGAGTAAACCCCGCGCCAATAACGAAGGAAGAAGTATAGCAACGCGCCCACTACGATAACACCAATTGTCATCATGATAGCTCCATTAAAACCATGCCAAGCAGTTATATGCGGGACAAGGCCTTCCGCACCTTCAAACGGAGGTAAAACCGAAGCCATTGCAGGCTTTAACAAATACTTTCCGACTACATTCGGGAAGAAGAAAATACCTACAACGAACAGTGCCAGAATCGACGGAGCAATCAGCATCCCAACTGGCGCTTCAAATGCTTTTCTATCAAGACGGTCCGGTTGATGTTTCCCAAGAAATGTCTGAAAAACGATAATCATGCTATAAACGAATGTCAACACGCTTGCAATCCAAGCCACAACAGGCAATAAGCTTCCCATCAGCGGCCCCATTGCGAAAATGTCGAGATTACGCACATTCAGTACGGATTCGAAAAACATTTCCTTACTAAGGAAACCGTTAAACGGCGGTAATCCTGCCATCGAAAAACTGCCGATAACAGCGATTGTAAACGTCACGGGCATGAGTGACATCAGTCCGCCAAGTCTACGAATATCTCGCGTTCCAACTTGATGATCGACAATACCAACGACCATAAAGAGAGCACCTTTGAACGTTGAATGGTTAATAAGATGGAACAAAGCGGCAAATGTCGCCTGTGTATAAATAACTGAGTCCGCGCTGTAGCCTTCGTTAAGCGCCGCTGAACCAAGTCCGAAGAGGCTCATGATCAGACCCAGTTGACTAATTGTTGAGTAGGCGAGCAATGCCTTCAGATCCGTTTGCCGCACCGCATTGACGGATCCCCAGAACAATGTAAATATCCCCACGCCAGTAACTGTATAAAACCACACCGCTTCCCCACCAAATACAGGTGTGAAGCGTGCGACAAGGTAAATCCCTGCCTTAACCATTGTCGCGGAATGTAAATAAGCACTGACCGGTGTCGGCGCTTCCATGGCATCTGGTAGCCAGATGTGGAATGGAAACTGGGCTGACTTCGTAAATGCACCAAGCAAAACGAGTAGCATTGCCGGTAAAAACAAACTTTCATTTGTATACTGACCAATTGTTGCAATGATTTCGCGCACACTGAACGACCCAGTCATTGTATGCAACATGATAAAACCAACAAGCATCCCTACTCCGCCAGATACAGTGATGAGCATTGATTTTTGTGCACCATACCTAGACTTTTTGCGGTGGTACCAAAATGCGATTAAAAGAAACGACGAAATACTCGTCAATTCCCAAAAAACATATAGCACCATTAAGTTGTCCGAGAATATTACTCCAAGCATCGAGCCCATGAACATCAAAAGATAAACGTAAAAACGCCCTAATGCTTCGCGTTCAGACAAATAATATATGGAATAGAGAATTACGAGGCTCCCTACCCCAGTAATTAAAAGGCCAAAAATCATACTGAGACCATCTAGATACGTCGTAAAATTGATCCCAGCAGAATCAATCCATTTAATCGTATGTATATATGTTTTCCCTCCTGCAATCGCGGGAATGAAACTGGCAAGATATATGAATAGGACGAGTGGAACGGACATGACAAACCACCCGATATTGCGACTGCGCACCCTCTTATAAATGAACGGGACGAGTAGAGCAGCCAAAAACGGGATAAAAATAGCTATCGTTATCGCCAACAAATGCAAACCTCCAATACTAAACAGATTAAGAAAAGCGCAAGGCGCGGTTTAGCCCCGATAAGTAGAAGGGATTAAGTTCGGACCCTCCCTACTGGTAATCTTGAAGATAAAGGCGTGCTAAGCCTTTTCAGCCAGACCGAGGCTAATGGAAGGAAGTCTGAAGTCTAGACATCGGCCCATGTAGAAAAATTTGTACCTTCTTACCTTTTAAAACAGTTGTAATAAACCACCTGAAAATCTACAGAAATACACAATCCATATTATGTATTACTTGTAAAACTCATTATTATATTGGGCAAACTTGACCTTCAGCGTGACTGGCGGGATAATAGGGAGCTATAGATAATAGTATTAGGGGAAGCTCAAAGAGATTACACAATAAATTATACACTATTACCATACTCTTAGCACTTTGAAGCATTCGCATCTTGTCAAATCGTTCATTTTCATATATAATTGTTTGGTTTTCAATCAGTACTAAACTTCTAACATGAATTCGACTAACCAAAATATAATTAAGAGGTGACTACCGTCATGGGCAAAGTAAAAGGTCGTATGGACGAGAGTATTCTCGTTTGTGTCTACTACGGTCCAAATGGTGAGCGTCTCATTAGGCGCGGACATAAAATTGCAACGATCATGGATTGTCCAATGTATATTTTAACAGTGGACCCGCTTCCTTATGATGAATTTGACGCGGAAAAATCCGAATATATCGATCGTTGGAAAGAACTCGCTGAAGAACTCGAAGTAGAAGATTTCATAATCCGGGATAATGAAAAACGTACTTCCGCAAAAGTTATTAAGGAAGTAGCTCATACACATAACATTACCCAAATCATTCTTGGGCAAACTGCTCAGAGTAGATGGGAAGAGATTACTAAAGGTTCGTTCATGAACGTATTGTTACGAGAAATCACATTCGTTGACTTCCATGTCGTTTCTGTCGATCGCGCCATCAGAGACGAGATTGACGGCATGTTCGAAAAAGGCGTACGTGCCTACTTAGTCGAAGACAGTAACGGTTTCCGCGTCAACTTCACGCTTTCAAAAGAAGTTCGCTTTGAAGGTATTTTCTTCAAAGAAGTTGGAACTGACTTCAACAATGGGATCTTCAAATTCATGAGTAACAATAAAATGTGCCAAGTGCACATTACAGACGACCAAGTAACCGACCCTGCACTGCTCTCTTGTAAAAACGCCAGATGATAAGAAAAGCGCAAGGCGCCTTTTAACCCCAACAAGCGCTGGAGAAAAAGGCGATCTCTGCCTTTAAATAAAGGACTGAAACTCAAAGAAGACAGTCTAAATTTGCGACTTTGTGTTGAGATTGATGCCTGGAGCCTAAACACTGCTCTACGTCAAAAAACATATAGTTTCCTAAAAAAACAAAAAAGCGGATAGCCCAATCATGGGTCATCCGCTTTTTGTTATTCCGTTATTTCTTCGCCGACGATTTTCACTTCAAGTTCCAGTTCAACGCCGAATACTTTTTTCACTTCCGCTTTCACCATGTTAATTGTCTGAATGTAATCGGATGCGGTCGCATTATCTTTATTGACGATAAAACCAGCATGCTTCAATGAAACTTCTGCTCCGCCATGCCCTTTTCCCTGAAGACCGCAGTCTTGAATAAGTTTGCCCGCAAAATAGCCCGGTGGTCGTTTGAACACACTTCCGGCCGATGGATACTCAAGCGGTTGCTTTGATTCACGCTGGAAGGTTAAGTCTGCTACCTTCCCATCAATGACACCCTGGTCTCCTTGTGCGAGTTGGAAATCTGCCGAGAGAACGTAGTAGCCCTCTTGCGATATAATACTCTTCCTATAACCGAGCTCAAGTTGTTCTTTTGAAAGAACTAACCGCTCTCCAGCTTTCGTTAACACTGTTGCCTGCACAATTATATCTTTTATCTCCCCACCATACGCGCCGGCATTCATCGCCATTGCGCCCCCGATGGAGCCTGGAATTCCACAGGCAAATTCGATACCCGACAGTGTAGTCGCTGCCGCACGTTTTGAAACGTCAATGATTAGTGCCCCCGCCTCGGCATGCACAAGTGATCCTTCAATCCTTATCGTATTGAGTTGTGACAAGTGAAGGACAATTCCTCTTACACCGCCATCCCTGACGACCATATTCGACCCGTTTCCGAGTAATAATAATGGAATATTATTTTTATATGCGTAACGTACTGTCGCCTCTGTTTCATCTATTGTTCCAGGTATGACAAGAAGGTCTGCAGCTCCTCCAAGTTTTGTCATCGTGTATTTACATAGTGACTCGTCAATTAATAATGTACCTGTTGTAATTGTTTTCTGAAGTTCTTCATACCATTGATGTTTCGACATCAACATTCAATCCTTTCAATTTAAAGCTTTTCATCTTTAATAGTATGCTTGCAAACTTATACTTTGACAAGGAATACTAATTAGAATAAAGGACTTACTATTCACCTTATTCAAATTAAATTCGATTAAATACCTTGACTTCAAGATACTTATCGAATATAGTAAGAACATAACTTATTCAGAGAGGAAGTTTTTCCAATGACAAAATGGACAGTAGACGCTTCACATACAGGTGTTGGTTTTTCAGTTAAGCATATGATGGTTTCTAAAGTAAGAGGACGTTTTACAGGCGTAGAAGGTACAATCGAAGGGAATCCTGAAGATTTGACGGGTGCTAACATCAACTTCACAATCGACGCTACAACAATTCATACCAATAGCGACGATCGTGACAACCACCTTCGTTCTGCTGATTTCTTCGATACAGAAACATTCCCGACAATCACATTCGTTTCAACAGATATCGTAAAAAAAGGCGATAACGAATATGACGTTACTGGCGATATGACAGTTAAAGATGTAACGAAAAAAGTTACATTCGAAGCTGAGTATGAAGGTACAGGTAAAAACCCTTGGGGCGTAGACGTAGCTGCTTTCGAAGTCGAAGGGAAAATTTCAAGAAAAGAATTTGGTCTTACATGGAACCAAGCGCTTGAAGCAGGCGGCGTTCTTGTAGGTGACGACATTAAAATCACAATCGATTTACAAGCAAACCCAGCTCAATAATAACAAAAGCGCAAGCGCCTGCTAAGCCCCGACAAGCGCCGGAAGGCTTGAAGGGAAAGGCGTTCTTTGCCTTTATCAGCAAGCCTGAAGCGACTCGAGGGGCTAGGCGCTGGAGTCTAGACGTGAAATCTCTATGTTGTAACTTATCCTAGTTCGAGATTTTATAATTTAATAAATAACTTAAAAAATCGGCCATGCGATCATTATGATCACATGGCCGATTTTTTATTTCTTTTGTTTAAACTTCTTCTTCCGCGGCTTGTCGAAGTGCATTTGCAAATGCTTCTGCCGGCTGCGCTCCTGAGATTGCATATTTGCGATCGATAACGAAAAACGGAACACCTTTCACACCTATTTGCTGGGCTTCTGCGATATCCATTCTTACATCATCTGCAAACTCATCAGAATCAAGAACTGCTTTCGCACGGTCGCGTGAAATTCCTGCTTCTTCGGCAATGCGAAGCAATACGTCTTCTGCACCTATTTTTTCACCATCTATGAAATAAGCTTTCAGTAAACTTTCCGATACAGTCTTATCGAAACCTTCCTGTTCAGCAAGTTTCGCTAGACGGTGTGCATTAAATGTATTTGCTGGCGTCATTACGTCAAAGTTATAATTCAATCCCACAGATTTTGCCTGGTCCACTACATTATCAGTCATCTTCTTCGCTTCTTCCACACTCATCCCATACTTCTTCGCAAGGACTTCTGTCATCAGTGTATCGGATACTGCGGGCGAATTCGGATCTAGTTCATATGCTTTGAAAACAACTTCAGCCTTTTCCCCAAGACCAGTTTGCTCTAATGCCTCTTCTAATCTGCGCTTTCCAATATAACAAAATGGACAAACATAATCTGACCATATTTCAATTTTCATTTTTCCCGCCACCTTTCATACTCTTCATTTTAAATTCAATCAAAGAAGGGAACAATGAATATGCTTACTACTATTTCAAGCAGACTTGACGGAGGTTATTTTATGTCCAATTCATTATGGCTTAGTACTGCATATCCACGTGAACCATATCCAAAACTTGAGGGCGATGTCACCTGCGACGTCTGCATCATCGGGGGCGGACTAAGTGGAATTGCAAACGCCTATTTTCTAGCTAAAGAAGGGAAAGATGTTATCCTTCTCGAAAAAGATACAATCCTAGCGGGAGCTACGGGCAACTCCACGGGAAAACTGACTGCCCAACATGACTTCGTTTATGCAAAGTTACTAAAACAGTTTGGACGAGACAATGCAAAAATGTATTTTGAAGTGAACGAAGAAGCCGTTCAATTTGGGAAATCTATTGCAATAAAAGATGAATTAAAGGCAGCTGACTCCATTCTTTATTCTCAATCTAAGCTGGGCACTGAATTACTCCGTTATGAGATGAATGCATACAAGGAACTTGGCATCCCAGGTGAACTAGGGAGGAATTCTGAATTACCGATTCAGATTGACGCAACACTTACATTGAATAACGAAAGTCAGATTCACCCTGTGCGATTCGGACAACATCTTGCGCGTCTTGCGGTTGAAGCAGGTGCGCGTATTTACGAACATTCGGATGTTTTATTAATGGATTTAAAGAAACGTCTACTTTCTATGAAATCGGGACATGAAGTTCAGTTCAAGGAACTAATATTATGTTCACACTACCCGATTGAAGCACTGCGTGGGCTACAAATTATGAAATTGTCTGTCGATCGGTCTTATATCGTCGCGGCAGAAGGTGATATGCCACTTCGCGGGCAGTATATTGCAGTCGATGAACCAAAACGGTCCATCCGAACGGCACAAATCGATGGAAAAACGTATTTTCTGCTGTCTGGGGAAAGTCATCAGGCGGGAATGGAAAGCGATACACAGATACATTACAATCGGCTTTACACCGATTTGCAAGATGTGTATAACCTCTCTCCCCTGACTCATGGCTGGTCCGCGCAAGACCCGCAGACACCCGATCTGATTCCATACGCGGGAATTATTTCTTCTAGCATGCCTTACGTCTATTTAAGTACGGGATATCGAAAATGGGGACTATCGAATTCAATGGCGAGCGCCCGGATTATCAGCGATCTAATTGTCGGCAAAGAGAATCGTGCTTCCGAACTTTATTCGCCTGATCGAACAGGGTTTGGTACATTCTTACTGCAAGCTTTGAAAAATACTGGGCTTGTCTTAAAAGAGTTTACTGGCGGTCATATTACACGGACGGACTCCCCCATCTGTACGCATATGGGCTGCCGGACGAGGTGGAATGCCGGCGATGAAACATGGGATTGCCCGTGCCACGGCTCACGCTTTCGAAAAGACGGCTCCGTCCTCGAAGGCCCTGCGACGAAACCACTTGATTTGAAATAGGATATGGCTATCATAACTAATCCGAGATACCAGCTCATCCTCAATTAAAACAAAAAGGTTGCAATCCACTTTACGCGGACTGCAACCTTTTCCTATTCACTTCATATCATTTCAATGCTTCAGTCAATACTGGAACAATTTGCATCTTACGGGAGACGACACCTTTCAATGTTGCCGTGTTGTTCACGAGTGTAACATTGAATGCTTCGCTAGCGCGCCCCGCTTCTTTACCAAGTGCCAATACGATTGAGTCGTTGTTCAATATGTCAGTTACGACAAACAAAAACAGGTCGAGCCCTTTTTCAGCAATGACACGGTATAGAAGGTCTTCCAAATCGGCTTGACGATTCATAACATCATTGATGTCAATTGCATTCACTTGTGCAATTTCAATCTTCACTTCATTGATACCAAATTCTTTCGCATCAAGTTTCACAAGATCTTCGAGCGTTTTACCACTTAAATCTGCACCAGCTTTCAACATAGCCAGTCCATATTCTTGTGCATCCACACCTGTGATAGCAATCAATTCTTCAACCGCAGCACGGTCTTGGTCTGTATACGTCGGTGACTTGAATAATAGTGAATCCGAAATAAGTGCAGACAGCATAAGCCCAGCAATATTTTTCGGTATTTCAACACCGTTTTCTTTATATAGTTTGTTTAAAATCGTTGCCGTACATCCTACCGGCTCTGCACGGTAATAGAGAGGATCGTTCGTTTCAAAGTTAGCAATTCTATGATGATCGACAACTTCGATTACTTGCACATCATCAATATCATCCACACTTTGCTGTTTTTCATTATGGTCGACGAGAATGACTTTCGCTACTTCTGGCGCGGCTTTTTCGATAAAACGTGGCGCTTCAAAACCAAAATATTCAAGCGCATATGCCGTTTCATTCGTTACATCACCGAGTCTTACTGCTTCTGCATTCATTCCCAATTGCTGCTTTAAATACGCGTAACTGATTGCCGATGAAATTGAATCGGTATCAGGATTTTTATGTCCAAAAACAAAAACTTTTCCCATGAAAAATAGCCCCCTGTTTTTATATTCTTTTTCATTTTATCATAATGGATGGTCAAACAAAATCGCTTTGAGCTCATCTTTATTAATGATAAAATCTGCCACTGTATAGTTATCTAAAACTGCTAAATAAGCATTCAACGCTTCGTGTAATGCACCTTTTAATCGGCAAACCGGGGAAAGAATACAACTATTCGACTCAGAATTAAAACATTCAACAAGATGAAAATCATCTTCCGTCCTTCGAACTAGTTTTCCAACGTTGATGTCTTTAGGTTCCACTTTCATCCTGATGCCACCACCACGACCGCGTATCGTTTCGATTAACCCCATCTTCCCTAGCTCGTGCACTACTTTCGTCAAATGATTTTTCGAGATATTGTATGTATCTGAAATTTCCTGGACCGTTGATAATTCCCCTGGCTCTTTTGCTCCCAGATAAATTAAAACACGCAACGAAAAGTCTGTGTACATCGTTAGACGCATAACTTCACCGCTCTTTCAAATACCATTATAACGTTTGTGGCAATTACGTGAAAGAAATGTGACTAACTTCCTAACACTTTCTAAAGATGTATTATAAATATATCTTTAAGCACTTTTATAGTTTAAGCTTGAGTTAACAACTACGAAAGGTCGTGCTACAACATGCTATCACAAGAAACCATTACCATTATCAAATCAACCGTACCTGTATTGGAGCAACACGGTAAAACAATTACAACAGTGTTTTATAAAAATATGTTCGAGGCTCACCCTGAACTGTTGAACATCTTCAACCATGCCAATCAATCCCAAGGACGTCAACAAAACGCACTTGCAGGACTGGTTTACGCGGCAGCTGCAAATATCGATAACCTCAGCGCTGTTTTACCTGCTGTCGTTCAAGTTGCGCACAAACACAAATCACTCAACATTACACCAGAACAATATCCAATCGTCGGCTACTACCTATTAGGCGCTATAAAAGAAGTATTAGGTGAAGCTGCAACTCCCGAAATTATTGGTGCTTGGGGAGAAGCCTATGAAGTTATCGCAGGTGTCTTCATCGGTATCGAAAAGGAAATGTATGCCAAAGCTGAGGAAATGGATGACGGCTGGAAAACATTCAAAGACTTTGTAATCGCGGATAAAGTAGTTGAAAGTGATGTTATTACATCATTCTATTTAAAACCTGTTGATGGCAAAAAAGTACCCTCATACAAACCAGGACAATACATCACGTTACGTGTCACAATTCCAGGCGAAGACTATATCTTGAATCGCCAATACAGTTTGTCACAAGCACCAACAGGCGACTCCTACCGCATTTCTGTTAAACGCGAAGATGAAGTCACACCGAACGGTAAAATGTCCGTTAACCTTCATCGTGAAATGAATGTCGGTGACACAGTTGAAGTTAGTGTTCCAGCGGGTGTATTCCACCTTGATATGGAAAGTAAAAATCCAGTGACACTTATTAGCGGCGGTGTTGGTATCACGCCAATGATGAGCATGTATGAATCCATCGCCAAAACAACACCAGAACGGCCGGCTGCATTCCTACATTCGGCACGTACACGCAAACACCAAGCATTCGATGCAAAATTACGCACGTTGAATGAATCTATGCCTAGTTCCACATATGCCGTGCTCTACTCAGATGAGGGGGATGGCTTTATCAACCCCGACTTCCTTGCCGCTAACGTCATTGAAGGCAGCGATATCTTTGTTTGTGGGCCAACACCTTTCATGCAAGCTGTCATTAAAGGTCTATATGCACTCGGTGTTCCAGAAGAAAAAATAAACTTCGAATTCTTCGGCCCTGCTGAGGAACTAGAACTTGTAAACGCATAATCCGTGACACCTGTTGTTTAGCCAAGAGTAACCAGTGACTAACATGATCAGCTACTGGGCGCTACGTGTATAGTTGACTTTGGATTGTTTAGGATTGAATGACTTCTATACGATTACGGAATTTCTGGATGTGTAGAGATGCGAATTTGTTGCATCCCTACACATTTTTTCGGTAATCGTATGGTGATCCTTCATCCTTCGCGCTCCAAATGCATAAGTACACGAAGTGCTAAAGCTTTTCGGGACGAAAGAATAAAGGGGCATCTACCCGGATAAAAGCCGCCAAAGATGCAATTTTGGCGGCTGATGCTTTCTTTAGGATTTTCACTTCTTTACTAGTAAAGAAGTGTCGCTTTCTATAAGGTCTCACATAATTACATGCAGAATCTTTGCTAAAAGTAAGCAAGGAACCAATTATACAAAGTGCAAGAGTGCCCGAAATTGCATCTTCGGACACTTACACTCTCCATAGAATGTCATCTATTCTTTTCTTCCAAAACTACTGCATTTTTCACTTGAACATTGAAGGAACGCGACAGGCAACTATTCGCAACAGTATTACTGAAAAGAGTATGGCCCCCCTCAGTAAATCTGTCATGAATAGTTAGTCGAAAGCGGGCCGAAAATAGTGCAGTGAAAATGAAGGTCATCAAGCCCTACTCACCAGTATTTCATGCAAATAAATGGTTGTTCAACAGACGTGATCATTCGTCAATCTGCAGAAAAGCCGTCATCCCAGTTGGATGGCGGCTTTTCTTTGTTCGATTTTAGCTATATAATCGATGGCTAACTTATTGAACATTTCCGGTTGGTCGATATTACAAACATGGCCGGACTTTTCAATTTTAACGAATTCAAATCCTTTATTTTTACGAACAACTTCCTCAATCGGCGGAATGAACAAATAATCTTCCTCACCCATCAAAAATAATGTTGGAATGGCCGTTGTCGATGCTTGTAAGCGGGTCAAGTATGGATTTATAAGCTTAGTAAGGGAAAACCATTTGATAAATTCCTTCTGGTACACTTTTTTGGCTTCATTGACGAAAGCCATTCGCGATTCTTCGTGCTGTTTACGCGGCATAATAATATAAGCAAATAATTTATAAAGGAGCATATAAGGGACAAAACGCTTTACTACACGCCCCCCCAATAATAATAACTTTGTTCGGATATCAAAACGAATAATCGCTCCACCAAGAATGAGTGAGTTTACACGTTCTGGGAAGTTATCTGCCATAGTCTGTGCGACGATCGTCCCGAGTGACATGCCGATAACATGCGTGTCTTTTATGCTAACCTCGTCTAGCACTTCAATTACTTCCTTCGATATATCCATAAATGTATCGCCTTTTTTCCACATTCCACCGGCAGATTGTCCGTGCCCCCGAAGGTCAATTAGGAGAACATTATGTTGTTTTCTAAATTCCCGAATTTGTTTGTACCAGACAGAAGAGCTTCCGCCCGCGCCATGTATGAATGTTACCCAAGGGGTTGTCGGGCTAATTTCGTAAGTTCTATAGTGAAGCAAGCTGCTCACCCTTCCAAGTTAACTATGTCTATTAAACCATCATACATGGAACCAACTCAACCTTCATAAGTGTTCAATCGCTTTATTCTCTGAAAGAGCGACTTCTTTTCGACACAAACTGCAGTAAGAAGAGCGCAAGTGCCTTGGAGACTAGACGTGAATTATCACTTTTCACTATATAAGTTGAAATAATGATTCCCTTCAAATCCGCTACGGCGCTCGGGTATGCCTCCCGCCCTAAGCCAAGCAGCTTCGCCGCCAGTCTTAGGGCTTCGGCTCCCCCTTGTAAGGCGCCTTCGCTCAGTTAATATAGGTATTCATTTGTTCAACATATATAGAAAGAGATTTTGTAATTTCCCAAGCCACACAAAAAAAAACGGTCATCGAAGCTCAGCTCCGTGACCGTCCCTGTTTTTGAAATAGCTTTAGCTCTTAACCTTTGCCGGAAGTTTGAATGATGCGTAAATCAGCGCTACAACAAGGAACAGACCAAGATATCCGATTGTTGGATAGAGTTTAGCTACAAGTTCCTTAAAGCCGACAAAGCTCAATCCAAATCCGATAATGAGGGTGATCAAAACGAAAACATTGAATTTCTTCGTACCAATTTGAATGAAACGTGCTCCGAAAGAATAGAACATGCCGACCGCAGTATTGAATATCATGCCGTATAGGATGAACGCCATGAATATGCCAAGTATAGGCGAAACATCGTTGATGATTGCCAACATTGGCATCTCAGCATCTCCAACTGTTTCGATTTTAGCGAAAATCGCCAAGTGGCTAAGCAAGATAAGAATCCCTAAACCAAGTCCTCCGACAAATCCGCCCCATGCCGCTATTTTCTCATCCTTCTCTGTTCCTCCCATGACAATGGTCATTGAGGCTCCTACAGCTATGTTAAACGACACATAGTTGATTGCCGAGATGAACCAGTTTGGCAATGTCGTTTTTACGCCTTGAGCAATTGGATCGAGGACTGCAAAAGAAGTGTCCATGGTTGTTAAACAATAAATAGATACAAGGACAACCGCAAGAATAAGGAATGGTGTAATACTTCCAATTATGCCGACGACCTTATCGACATTAAGCATAACCGTCAACATGACAAGAACAATCATAAGAAGACTGCCGACAAATGGCGGCAACCCGAACTGCTGGTTCAAGTTTGCACCTGCCCCTGCAATCATAACAACCCCTACACCAAATAACGTAATAATTATTATGTAATCAACAATAATCCCTAAGTAACGACCACTTATTTTATAAATGACCTCTTTATGAGAAGTGGTCTGCATACGACTTCCAAGTCGAGTGAGTACCATACCGAGATAAGCAAAAAATGCTGTCGAAATAATTGCCCCCACAATACCAAGAAGACCGAAACTTGTAAAAAATTGTAGAACTTCCTGTCCGGAAGCAAAACCTGCTCCAACGATTATACCTATGAAAGCGCTTCCCATTTTAAGTACTTTTTTCATGATGTCCCCCTAGTTAGTACACGGCACTAAAAATTAGCAACTCCATAAAACCGTCACATTTTTAATATTAAGTGTTATAGTACTCTTCTAATTTATCACTCTTCGGATACCTTTTCAACAATAACAAAAACTTAAGCGCCTAGTCAAGACCGGCAGATATAGGGTAGAACAGCAGAGATGCGTTTCAGTTGGCATATCCCCCACACCCCCTAAGCATTGAAGTTTAAACGTGAAACCTTCTCCACAGTTTGAGTTTTATAGTCTCCTACTAATACAAAAAAGGCCGCATAATCGGCCTTCTTTGTATTATTTGCTATTCTGCTAATACTATTTACTTTTCGAGAAGTTTTAATGATTCACGATTAAACGCTGGTATGTCCTCAGGTGTACGACTTGTCACAAGCTGATTTTGGCACACGACAACTTCTTTATCCACATATTTCACACCTGCATTTTCCATGTCAACTTTTATCGATTTATAACCCGTTGCATCTCTTCCTTCAAGGGTTTTAGCTGTGATTAGAAGCTGAGGACCATGACAGATTGCAAATACCGGTTTTTTATCATCCATGAACGTCTTCGCAAATTGCACGAAGCGGTCGTCTGCACGTAACTGATCCGGGGAGAATCCTCCAGGGATAAATAATGCGTCAAAGTCTTGCGGTTTTACATCGTCGATGCCGGAATCCGTCTTAACTTTTGCAGTACCTTGCTTCCCGGTTACTTCTACACCTGCTGATTTTTCAATTGTCACTACTTCATGTCCAGCATCCTTGAATGCTTTTGCTGGTTCTGTGTACTCCGAGTCTTCAAATAGATTCGTGATTAAAGTTGCTATTTTAGCCAATTTAAATGCACTCCTTTTTTTGTTTGTACTCTTGTTCTATACCTCTTTGAGCTACATTTAAACTTAAGGACGATACTTGGAGACATAAGGACTATCTTTTTCATAAAAACGCCATGGATAATGAACCGCTTCTCCGGAGTTTCCAATACCCACCCGGGGACCAGCCACAATTTCTTCAGGCGCAGCACCTGCGGCAATAAATAGCGGCTCATCTGTCCAATGATGACCGTAATACTTCATTGTCACACCAAGTGCTTTCGATAATTTCCCTGGTCCATTTGTCCAATCTGTCATTTTTAAATGATGGCCACGGTTCTCCTGTATCAGTTCTAATCCAACCACTGGTTCTCCTGCCCTGATAAGAATGGCATGGGGTGTTCCAATTGCTCCGCTCACTACATTCATTAGGGTATGTGTATGCATTTGATAGGTATAAATAAGTCCAGCGGTTCCAAACATGATTTCTGTCCGCTTCGTTCGGCGATTATCAAAACTATGCGCCGCTCTGTCTTCAGGTCCATGATACGCTTCCGTTTCAACAATACGAACCACAATATCCCCTTCTGGCTGTTTGTGCACAATATACTGTCCGAGCAAATTTCGGGCCAATTCGAGTACAGGTGCCTCAAAAAATAATTTATCTATAGGTGTATAAATCGCAATCGCCCTCCACTTCATTATTAGTATTCCCTAGAATCACAAGTCTAAGTAACGTATACTCAAGAAAAGCACAAGGCGCCGTCTAGCTCCGACAGGCATACGACGGTTTGTGGAGAGGGCGTTCTACAGCCCACGCAATAAAACGCCTAATGTCCCGAGGAGTTGGCGCCTGTAGCTGGACATCAAGAAAAACTGTCGAAAGGATGAGATAAATTTGGAAAAGCTACAAACTGAAATACGTGAATTTACGAAAGCTCGCAATTGGGGCGGCAATCATGATGCTCGAAATCTCGCCATTTCAATTTCTTTGGAAGCAAGTGAGTTACTAGAACACTTCCAATGGAAATCTGGAGAAGAAGCAGTCGCTCATAATAAACAGGAAATCGTGGATGAGGCAGCGGACGTATTTATTTATCTATTACAATTCGCTGATCTCATCGGCATAGATTTGGAAGAAGCTGCACGTGCGAAGATGAAGAAAAATGCAGAGAAATACCCTGTATGAATTAAGTAAACCGTTCCCAGTCTTGCGGGAACGGTTTTTGTTAAAGGCAAAAAGCGCCTTTCTCTTAACGCCCTCCAGCGCTTTTCGGGTCTACCAAGGCGCTTGCGCTTTTCTTATTGTCTAGCTACAGCGCCTAGCCCCTCGAGTCGCTTCAGTCCTTAAGTTAAAGGCAAAAAGCGCCTTTCTCTTATGGTCCTCCAGCGCTTTTCGGGTCTACCAAGGCGCTTGCGCTTTTCTTTATTGTCTAGCTACAGCGCCCAGAGGCTTGGGTCATAAGTCAGTCCAGCTATGCAGCAAAGAACGCTGCTTCGCTAGCCCGTCTTATGCCTGTCGCCTCTACCAAGGCGCTTACGCTTTTCTTTATTCCTTAATTAATTCTTTTTCAATCAAAAACGCGCGGGCAACGTCTTCTGGTTTCTCTTTATCCAAATCAACGCGGGCATTCATTTTCAGCATATCTTCTTCCGTAATTTTTCCTGCTAAGCTATTAAGCACTTTTTCAAGTTCAGGAAACTTCTTCAATGTTTCCTGACGCACGACTGGTGCTGCATCATATTTCGGGAAAAATCCTAGATCGTCTTCCGTTGTGGCAAGATCGAACATCTGAATACGGCTGTCTGTTGTGAATGCTGGAATAACATCAACATCCCCATTTTTCACCGCTTCATACATCACATTTGGGTCCAGGCTCTTCGTGTCTTTGAATGTAAATGGATAAGAAATTACCATATCATCATAGCCATCACCTTTACGCTCATAGAAAGCATGCGGTGCTCCAAATATCATTTCTTCATCTGCGGAAATTCCTGCGAGGTCGGAGTATGTTTTCGCATTGTATTCTTTATCCTTCGTGAAAGCCAACGTATAGCCGTTTTCGAAACCAAGTGGCTCTAGCCATGTCACTCCAAATTTATCTTCATAGCCTTTTTTCACACGTTCCAAAACGCTTTCAGAACTCTCTCCCGCTTTCGATTCTTCTTTCAGAACGTCTTTCAAACCCGTTCCTGTATATTCTACGTAAAGATCGATATCGCCTTTTTCAAGTGCAGGCGTCATGATAGCTACTTCACCTAGACCATCTTTATACTTCACTTTATAATCCGTTTCTGCCTCAATATATTGCCCTAAAATATGCGGCAGTATGAATTGCTCTGTCCATGGCTTACCACTGATAACAATTTCATCTTTTCCGCCGCACGCCCCAAGTAGCAGTGTCAACGACATTAAAATAATTCCTAATCCTTTTTTCATCTTTCTTCCCCCTATCAATGTTGTACGCCTTTTGGAGTTACCTTCTTCTCTACCCATTTTAGGATGAAGTCAAAAGCGATGGCGAGTAATGCAACTGGCAGCGCTCCTGCAAGAACAAGCGCATTATTATAAGATTGCAAACCCCTATAAATAACATCTCCCAGTCCGCCTGCCCCGACGAATGTTGCAAGCGTGGCAATACCTACCGTCAGCACAGTCGCTGTCCGAATACCAGCCATGATAACAGGCAAGGCAATCGGAAACTCAATTTTCTTCAAGATTTGGTTGGGCGTCATCCCCATCCCGCGTCCCGCTTCGACAATCGCCTCATCGACACCTGTAAGACCCGCATATGTATTGCGTACGATTGGTAACAATGCGTAAATAATAAGTGCAATAAGAGCCGTTTTTGAGCCTATTCCGATTAACGGAACAAGAAAACCGAACAATGCAAGGCTTGGTATCGTCTGTAAAATCGCTGCTACACCAATGATTGGCTCTGCAAAACGACGATGACGGGCAACCAGCATTCCAGTTGGTAGAGCAATGAGTATCCCGATGGCAAGTGCTACGAAAGACAGAAAGATATGTTGGAGAAAAGCTTCTGTAATCATGTCTGAACGACTAGTCACTGTCTCGATAAAGTTCTTCATGATTTCACCCACTTCCCGTTATCCATTGACGCTTGCAAGAGCGAATGATGACCAATATAGCCAATCACAACTCCGTCTTCAGCTACGGCAAGACGACTGCTAGGATGGGCATCCAGGACAGTAATTGCATCATCGACTGTCAGCATTGAAGTCACTTCTCTTACTTCGCCTGTCCATGTTTCATCATAGAATCTAACGAACTCTTTAATAGGTCTCTGACCGAAATTACGCTGTCTGTCAATTCGTTCCTGTCCAATGAATTCACGAACGAAATCATTTGCCTGATTTTCAATCAATTCATCAGGCGAAGATATCTGCTCAATTTGCCCCTCCCGCATCACGATAATTACATCCGCAATTTCGAGTGCTTCGTCCATATCGTGTGTTACAAATACAATTGTCTTTTTGATTTTCTTCTGTAGCTTCTTCAATTCTTTTTGGAGTTGTTCACGGCTGATAGGATCGAGTGCCGAAAAGGGCTCGTCCATTAAAATAATGTTCGGGTCACTCGCAAGTGCCCGGCTAACGCCGACCCGCTGCTGTTGACCACCTGATAGCTCAAAAGGGTAACGTTTCTTAAATACAGCCGGATCAAGATCCACCATATCAAGTAACTCATCGACACGAACAGCAGTTTTCTCTTTATCCCACTTGAGTAATTCAGGAACAAGTGCAATATTATCTTCAATCGTCATATGAGGAATGAGACCGATTCGTTGAATGACATAGCCAATTGAACGCCGTAGCTCCACTTCGTCTCGTTCGAAGATTGGCAGCTCATCGATATAGATGGCGCCTTCTGACGGCACTTCCAGCCGATTAATCATCCGCATAAGCGTCGTCTTTCCACAGCCAGAAGGGCCAATAATGGCAGTTAACTTATTTGTCGGGATTGTCACGGACACATTCTTCAACGCTTCCGTTCCATCCGCAAAACGTTTTGTTACATTTTCAAAGCGAATCATAGAACTCCTCCTTTTGTATTTCTTTGCGGTGTAGTCGCTAACCATCTTTCAACTTCAACCGATGTCTTCAGCAGTACGACATCCGCTTGAGTTTTCCGCAAAATGTCTAACACACCCGGTCGAACGTCTTTCGGATAGCGCCAAATCCAGCGGACAAAATTCATATCAATCTTTTCGGGACATCCCTCCGCCATATCTGGACGTGTCTGTCCCCAATAACTCCATACCCTCTTCGTGACCCGTGATAAGCAAAGCCAGTTCGAAAAATCAAGAAAGATGATTAGATCCGCATATTGTGCTCTCATTTCAAGTGTGGAATTGAAATGCCCATCGATGATCCATTCAGGCTGCGCTACCACGTCTTTCAACATCTCACGGAATTCCGGTTTTGGTGTAGGTATCCACCCTTCATTCCAAAACAGTGCATCAAGATGATGCAAAGGCAATCCCCACCTCATAGCGAGCTTGCGTGACAGGGTCGACTTTCCAGCTCCACTGCAACCGATAATCAGTACTTTTTTATGATGAATCGCTTCCACTAATTCATCTCCCCCAATATACGGCCAATCTCCAACCAATCTGCATCTAATGAGGGTCTATGCGACGGCCTGTAAAAGATAGACGCAGGATGAAATGTCGGCACTATCCTGTACAACTTCTGTGTCAAGTTGAAGCTCGTATCATCTAATTCTTTTAAAAATTGAATGGGGCGATCCAACAGCTGCCCGTGAAGCTCCGTCACCTTCGCCTCTTTGCCAAGTAATCGCTGCAATCCGACGTTACCAAGCGTGACAATGAGCTTCGGCTCAATATTTGCTAGTTCATAATCGAGCACTGGCGCATGTGCCAAAATTTCCTTCATGGTTGGTGGCCGATTATATTTCCGTTCTGTCGTGGTTCCGTCACGGTTATTTTTCGTTCCCCATCTATATGGCCTGCTGCGGACTGCACTTGTAATATAAACGTCTTCACGTGTTAAACCGATTGTCTCGAGTGACTTCATCAGTTCCTTCCCAGCACGACCGATAAAAGGAATGCCATCAACCAATTCGAATTCACCAGGTGCTTCGCCGATTAGCATCAGCTCCGGTTTTATGGGACCTTCTCCGTAAATAAACCCCTCCACAGGAAAACCTTCTATCCGTTCCCGGCCAAGGTTCGCAATCGATTCAGGTATACGGAACATCTAAGCACCCCTCTCTTGTGTTTTCATTTTAACAAAATAAGCCTTTCCATCAAAAGGAAAGACTCTGGACTATGTCGCTATTGGTTTGTTGCGTTGATTATTTTTGCCTATCTCTTCATTCTAACCCACTATATACGATCCCAATGCAGACTCCACACTGTTCGCAAAATTATTTCCAGCGCCCCAATCAAAGCGCAGGAACATCCCTTCTGAACCGCCGGATGCGACCGCATGGACTTTCGTTTGTCCTTCTAAATTATCGATTGTCACAGTAAGCGACGCGCGGTTGCTGGACCTCATATAATACTTTTCCAACACTAGGACATGGACTTCGTAATCGCCTAGCCGCCTCACATACCGATCGACAAGCGTTCCACTGATACTCCCTCTGACTACAAATTGCTCAATAACATCCATTGCCGCCGCTGGTAAAATAGATACAGTAAATTCGCGTACTGACATATTCTCATCCCCTTTATCCTTACCTTCTTTTACGGATGAATAGCGGTGGAAGTTTCATTTGATTAATTTTAAAAAAGCCTGCCCTCATCACAAAAGGCAGGCCATCATTCATTCCAATTCAGTCTGTTTCGTTTCTGTCCCTAAAAAGACAACGGCTATCACACCGATAATAATCGCGCCACAGAAGATACCGAATACCAAATCGAATCCGTAACCTGCCGCAAGAAGTGTACCGATGAGTAACGGTCCGAATATACCGCCAATACGGCCAACCGCTGCCGCCATTCCAGATCCTGTTGCCCGGATTGCAGTCGGATATTGTTCTGGTGAATACGCGTACAAAGCTCCCCAAGCACCTAAGTTAAAGAAGGATAACAATGCACCCGAAGTGAGAAGCAATGGAAGTGTTTCTGCGTTACCAAAGAACAATGCACTTGCTGCAGTTCCAAGAAGATACGTGGCGAGAACAAATTTCCGTCCTGCTCTCTCGATTAACCAAGCAGCTGTAAAATAGCCTGGCAATTGAGCAAGCGTCATAATAAGAACGTATTTGAAGCTATGAATCAAATCAAAGCCTTTCATTACCATAACACTTGGTAACCACAGGAACATGCCATAATATGAAAATACTACCGTGAACCAGACGATCCAAAGCATGAGTGTTCGTCGTGCATACTTATTCGACCACAGTGTTTTAATCTTTTCTACAGCTGACTGTTTCGGTTTGCCATCCAGCTCAAACTTCGGAGAATCCGGTAATCTGCGTCGAAGATAGATGGCGTAAAATGCCGGCAATGCTGTAATAATTAACGCAAGTCTCCAGCCATAGTTCGGAATAACAAAGTAGGCGATGATTGCGGCTAGCAACCATCCTGCTGCCCAAAAACTTTCAAGGAGCACGACAACACGCCCCCGTTCATGCGCCTCAACGCTTTCAGATACTAATGTCGATGCGACTGGCAACTCGCCACCAAGTCCTGCTCCGACAAAAAAGCGGAGGATCAGAAAAGCAGTAAGCGTCATCGTCAACGCAGATAATCCACTAGCCACAGAGAACAGGACAAGCGTCATCATAAATACGTTTTTCCTACCGATTTTATCCGCAAGCATTCCAAATCCTAATGCACCAACTGCCATCCCAATCGAGTTGACGCTGCCTATCCAACCCATTTGAGATGGCGTCAACTGCCATTCTACTGCAAGTGCCGCGATAACGAACGACAGAATTCCGACGTCCATTGCATCGAACATCCAGCCCGTTCCCGCAAGCCCTAATAATTTATTTCGGGAAATTTCCTGTTTCTGTTTCTTCATAACGTCTCTACCCCTCGTAGTGTAGTGTGTAACCCGGTGTCTTTACACCTGTCATTATACCTTACACACCGAATCCACACAAAGGTTTTTTTACGCGACAAGCACGAGACTAACAGCCATTACTGCCATTCCAGCCATAAAACCGTAGACCGACAAATGCGCTTCGCCGTATTCCCGAGCAGCAGGCAGTAATTCATCGATTGAAATGAATACCATAATTCCTGCTACAGCAGCAAAGATAACGCCGAACATAATACCGTTCAAATAAGGCATCAAAATAAGATAGGCCACAATCGCACCAACTGGTTCTGCCAATCCAGAAAGAAACGATAACTTAAATGCTTGCTTACGATTACCCGTCGCAAAATAAATAGGTACGGCGACAGCAATCCCTTCTGGAATATTGTGTATCGCAACTGCGATGGCAATAGCAATTCCAAGCGTAGGGTCTTGCAACGCCGAAGTGAATGTTGCAATTCCCTCTGGAAAGTTGTGTATGGCAATAGCGAGGGCTGTAAACATACCCATTTTTTTCAGCTTGGCATATTCGTCATTCGTCGGACCTGCATTCACGTCTTCTACACTCTTTACCTCATGCGGATTCCCAATCGCAGGAATCAGACGATCGATAAGTGCAATCAACAGCATTCCGCCGAAAAAGCCGGCGATTGTCACCCAATAGCCATTGGTTAAGCCCAAATCTAACACAAGTGCATCTTTAGCTTTTACAAATATTTCGACAAGTGACACGTAAATCATAACGCCCGCTGAAAATCCGAGGGCTATCGAGAGGAACTTTGTATTCGTCCTTTTTGTGAAAAATGCAAGTAAGCTACCGATTCCCGTTGCAAGTCCCGCAAAAAGAGTAAGGGCGAATGCAAACAGTACATTTCCATCCATGTATACATCTTCTTTCTATTTCTAGGTTAGAACTATTGTATGCTATGAGTTTCCCTAACTCAACATCTGGCCTGTACTATTTTCATGTTCAACAGGAATTCTTTATTTTATCAATAGCATTCCTTCATCATCCAGACGAGCAAAAACACCCATTTCATTGGCTGTAAATGTATAAGACCTATTTCCAACATGAATTTCTGTTCCCGCATGCGCATGCCCAATTGTGATATTCCCTTTTTCTCCTGTTCGGACAACTGTCTTAATTAAGTTTACGGACCCTGTATTTTGGAGGGATATTTTATTGGCTGCGATGATTTCCCCACCGCGGCAAACACCACGCACTTTTATATCGTGACCTGCTGTAACCGAACTATGATAAAGCCCTTTCGAGGTCACCTCAATATTGCCATTACTATATAACACGCTATTAATGGCATAGGGTACTGAAAGGTATAATTTCGGAGCTGCTTTCTCACCATACAATTCCACAAGCGTTTTTACTTCCCCGATTAAAAGTTCGAAACCACCCATGTCTTTCAATTGCTTATTTTCAGAAGTTATAAATACCTCATATAATTTGGCTGCCATTTCACTCCATTCTACCGGCAACTGGAGAGAATGATTTTTAACTTTTTGGAGGAAGTGCCTATTCAAATCTTGGAATGCCGTATATTTCTTTTCGAGCAAGAGCCTAATAAGATGGTTCAACTCAGCTGAACTGAGGCTATCGTCCGTCTCTCCCCGTATCAGGAGTATCTGTTGGATTGCAGCTTGAATTAGTTCCAGATACCCCTTAATTTCACTAAGTTGAGTTGTTAGTTCTCCTATTATAAACTCATGTTGCCCGACGCTAATTGTGGAGGAAAAAACATTCCCTTTTACGACAGCCGATTTCATGGCATGAATCGTCGCTTTCGTCACAGACCCCCCTATGTTAACTGTTCCTGTCGCCCCCACGAACATTGAAGGTTGTATATTCCCTTGTATACTTACGTTCCCCTCAAAGCGAATATTTCCGCTCGCCATATCGACTTCCCCTTGGTGATGAAATTCATGATTGACATCAATTTTCACAAGCTTATTTCGCCATTCCACGGATGGTTTCCCAGAAATCGCTGCAACAATATCATTGTCCACCTGCGTTACATTCACACCAAGACGCAGGACAATGTCATTCGCCTTTTTCACAGGAATCGCTTTCCCAAGAAGGCTACTGCCTGGTGTTCCCTGAACCGGTGGTATATAGGTTGCAATGACTTGTCCAGCTTCTACCGACACAATCAGGTTCATCTCATGAAAATCCACCTTTTCCAATTCCCCCGGTGTTTTTTCCTGATAGTCGATATGCATTTCTAAATCGCCATCCAGTCCTTCAATTGGAGGTACCCCTTTTGCCACAATCGTTTCAAACGGTTTGATCGCGTCCGTCACTTTCTTGATAGCCGGGAAGAGCAACCCTTTTTGTATGCCTAATGATTTTAGGTGCTCAACAATTACTTGAGGGTCTAAATCATTGTAGTACTCAATTTCCTCATCTGCTTCAATATGAAGAACTTGTTCGAACTCCGTATCGCGTAAAGTGTGCTTCACCTTTTTCCCAGGTGTGAAAATAAGCATGGCAAGCATGTCATGCTCAATCAATTGAATTTCAAAATGTGGTGGTATAAGCCCATCACTTACTGTCACTTCTACTTTATCTCCAGGTGAAATAATTGTTTGCCGCTTTATTTGTTTTCCATTGATTGAGAAATTAACATTTGAACCAGGAACGACTATGGGGTATTTTTTACCTAAAAACTGTATATCAATCTTTTCATTGCTAATACGTGCCCCAGCTACTTTACTAATTGCTGATGACAGGCCACCCAGAGGCTGGGCATCGTTCCATTCCCGATTCGTCCCTTCTGTTGATACTAATCTATCGAGATATTGTTCGATTGCCAGATTCCGATCTTGCGTCTTTTTCGTAGCGGATGGTGATTCTATGATTTGTGTAACATTTACTTCAGCCAGCGTTTTTTGTAAGCCAAAAAGATTCTTTCGCGGATTCGACAACACTTCAATATGGACTTCTTCCAATTTCAATTCTGTAATCGATAAGGCTAGCCGGACAGCTTCCTCAATCGTTTCTGCTTTTACCGTAATAGATTTCCCCATATCTTCCCCCCCATTTCAAATCTAATTTCCGTTTTAGGCTAGTACATTAATCTTATCATATTTTTCTGTATTTTCTATCATTATACCCAGTGTTTAGATAGTAAATGTGTAAATGCGACCTAATTCGCTAAGTGTTGTCCACAGGCCGATAGTTTTATATTTTTCTATACAACAAAAAAAGAGCCGGTTCACTTTTCAGTGGATCGGCTCTCTTGCTATTTTTACAATACCGCTTCGACTTCTTTAATCATTTCTTTCACAGATTGAAGTCCGCCACCAGACAGGTACCAATAGTCAGGATCTAAGTAAATGATTTTACCGTCTTTATAAGCGTTTGTTTTCTTCACAAGGTCGTTTTCAATTGAATCTTTTGCACTTGCATCGCCGCCAATCGCAGCGTCACGGTCTATAACAAAGAGAATGTCTGGGTTTGTTTCAAGGATATATTCGAATGTGATGCTTTGACCATGAGTCGATACTTCAAGTTTTTCATCAGCTGCTTTAAAGCCAAATACATCATGAATAATACCAAAACGTGAACTCAATCCATAAGCACTTACTTTTCCTTCATTTCCAAGAATGATCAATGATTTCGCATCGCTCTTGCTTGATTTTTCATTAATCGCTGCAATTCTTTCGTCAATGTCTGCAAGTTCTGCTTTCATTTCATCTTCCTTACCAAAGAGTTCAGCAACCATTTCCATGTTTTCTTTGAATGACTCCATGTAGTTTGTTGTATCCACTCCTACAAAGATTGTTGGAGCAATTTCACTTAGTTCATCGTACATAGCAGATTGACGTCCTGAGATGAGGATAACATCTGGTTTCATTGCATGGATTGCTTCAAAATCAGGTTCTTTAAGACCGCCAACGTTTACATACTTTGAATCTTCATATTTTGACAAGTATGAAGGAATGTTCTTTTGTGGAACACCTGCTACTTCAACGCCAAGCTCATCTAGCGTGTCAAGCATACCAAAATCGAATACGACAACTTTTTCAGGATTTTTTTCGACTGAAGTTTCGCCAAGGTCGTGCGTAATTACCATTGGTTCTGCTGTTTCAGTTTCTTCAACTTTTGGCTCTGTTTTGTCACCAGTTGTTTTATCGTCTGCTGCATCTTCGTCTTTCGATCCACAAGCTACAAGTACAGCCATTAATGCGAACAACATCATTGTCATTAGTATTTTCTTCATCATTACCATCCTTTTAGTTGTATTGTAAGTTTAAATCTCTTTACTTGAATCGATTTATAAACTCGGGGTAACTACACTTTTCTTGATTAAGAGTCGAAGTACACACATATACGACAATTAGCCATTTGTTTAATTGGAATATCCATATCGTAGATATCCTTTAATGCATCAGAAGTGATGATTTCATCTGTCGGACCGTCTTTGACGACACGTCCCTCTTTAAGCGCAACAATCCGATCCGAATAAACGGATGCGAAGTTAATGTCATGTAAGACGATGACAACTGTTTTCCCTAAATCATCTACAAGTCTTCTCAATATTTTCATGATCTGGACGGAGTGCTTCATATCCAAGTTATTCAGCGGTTCATCAAGCAATATATAATCCGTATCCTGCGCGATAACCATTGCGATGAATGCCCGCTGGCGCTGTCCACCTGACAGTTCGTCGAGGTAATCGTCCTGCATATCCATTAGATCCATATAATCCATCGCTTGATTGACGAAACGAAGATCTTCGGCCGTCAGCCTCCCCCTTGAATGTGGGAATCGACCAAACGACACTAGTTCACGAATTGTTAAACGGACGTTCATGAAGTTCGACTGTTTCAAAATCGAAACTCGTTTTGAAAAATCGTTCGATTTCATCTGTTTTACATTGTCTTTATCAACCAGCACTTCCCCCGTATCTGCATCTAGCAGACGGCTTACCATTGATAGAAGTGTCGATTTACCAGCACCATTCGGTCCGATAAAAGACGTGATTTTTCCGCGGTGGATATTCACGCTTACTTTTTCAACGACCGCTTTTTTACCATAAAACTTCGATAGCTCACGGACTTGGATCATGTAGATCGACTCTCCTTTAATAGTAAGTAGATGAAGTAAATGCCGCCGATGAAGTTAATAATGACACTGAGAGTCGTCGAGAACGTGAATATTCGTTCAACAACCCATTGTCCCCCGACAAGCGCGATAATACTCATAATAGACGCACCCGCAATAAGGATGCTATGCCTATACGTTTTGAAAAACTGATAGGACAAATTCGCAACGATCAAACCAAAAAATGTGATTGGACCTACTAGTGCAGTTGAGACCGCTATTAAAACAGAAGATAGGATTAGCATGGTCTTGACGACTTTGTCGTAAGAGACACCTAAGTTAAGTGCGGTGTCCCTTCCAAGTGACAGAACATCAAGTTGGTTGAAGTATCTCCATCCAATGACGAGACTGATGATAACGATGGCAAATGCCCACCAAACGAGTTCACCGCTGACGTTGTTGAAACTGGCAAACATCCTATCCTGTACAAGCATGAATTCGTTCGGATCAATTAACACTTGCAAAAATGTCGATATGCTTCCGAAAAATGTCCCGACGATAATTCCTACAAGAAGCAGGAAATAAATTGGGCGTTTGCCCCCCTTGAATAAAAATCGATAGAGGATAAGCGCGAATACAACCATTGCAGAAACAGATATTATAAAATTCACCTGTTTATTGACGATTATCACATGACCCGAACCAAGGAAAAAAATGATTGCGGTCTGCAACAATAAGTACAGTGAGTCAAGACCCATAATACTCGGTGTCAAAATACGGTTATGTGTAATTGTTTGGAAAATGACCGTTGAGTACGCGATTGCAACACCCGTGATGGCCATTGCCATCACTTTGATACCGCGGCGTGGTAACGCATAGTCAAAGCTTCCGTTTAACCCTTGGAAAAGATACAGAATACAGAATATAGCTGCGATTACAGAGAGAATGATGAGTTTCGTTGAGTTACGCATAGGCCTTCCTCCTAAACAATAAATAGAGGAATATTCCACTGCCAATAACGCCTACCATCAAACTAATTGAAATCTCATACGGATAGATAAGCACTCTACCTAAAATGTCACAGACAAGCAGGAATATCGCGCCTAGCAGTGCTGTATGAGGCAATGTCTTCTGTAAATGATCTCCTTTAAAAATAGAAACGATATTCGGAATGATCAATCCAAGGAAGGGAATCATTCCGACCGTCAAGACGACGGTAGTGGTAATAAGCGCAACAAGGATTAGTCCGATATTGACGATCCGCCTATAAGCAAGCCCGAGGTTTTTCGAGAAATCCTCACCCATTCCCGCAACAGTAAACCGGTTTGCGTACAAATATGTGATGATTAGCACGGGAATGCTTATGTATAGAAGTTCATAACGTCCTTTCATAATCATCGAAAAATCACCTTGTAACCATGCCGACATATTTTGAATGACGTTCGCTTTGTAAGCGAAAAACGTCGCAATAGATGACAAAATATTACCGAACATAAGCCCAACTAACGGAATGAAAATCGCATCCTTGAATTTGATACGGTCAAGGATTTGCATAAACAGTAGCGTGCCGGCAAGCGCGAATACAAATGCGACAATCATCTTTTCAATTGTGGATGCGTTTGTGAATAACAGCATCGAAACAAGAATCCCGAGCCGTGTCGCATCCAAAGTTCCTGCTGTTGTCGGTGAAACGAATTTATTTCGGCTCAGCTGTTGCATAATGAGACCTGCTATACTCATCCCTGCTCCTGCAAGAAGAATAGCGACAAGTCGCGGCACGCGGCTGATTAGAAAAATTTCGGTTGCTTCCGATTTAAAATCAAGCAGACCCATTGGCGTAATATGGCTCACTCCAACAAATAACGATAGGAATGAAAGACTGATAAGTGCGATGACTAAGTAACGTATCTTCATGGGTATCCCCGATATCGATTATTTACTACCAATTGAGAATCCGTTAATGAAAACAGTTATCAATTAGCGCAAATTCAATTATAGCATGCTAGAAACAACTGTCAATGAATAACTGAAAATCATTATCAGTGAGAATACAAGAACAAGTAGGCTACCCTCGGCTACCACTTTTCATATAGTCAGTCATGCGAGTTTATGGACGGTTTGGAATTTGTTGTTATTAATCTTCCAGGTTTTATGATTGGTCTGAGTTTTTTACTGGTCTGGCAGTGTTTCTAATAGATTCCCTTGTTTTTACTTATTGCAATAAAAAAAACACCGGAGTGGATAACCGGTGCCCATTGTTTCACTGCCCCATCGATTCATTGATATCGACAGCGTTATCTAGTATTTCTTGTGGAATTTTAATTGTGTCGATTTCGTTAATTTTACTGATGTCGGCTTTTACTTTCTGGTCAATATGCATTTCTTCGCCTTCGACTTCCATCGTCATATCCATCTTCATATTGAACGCATTTGTGTAGAATGTCTTTTTGTCGATGAAGATTTCATACTCGAGTGATTTCACTTCCATATTTTCCATCACTTCCGCCTGTTCTTCATTCATTTCCATACCAGCAGGCATGTTTTCAGTAGCAACTTTTTTGAATAGCTTGCTGAATTTATCGCCTGCTGCGGATAATGTAAGGATGTAAGCATCATCCGTTTGCTCAAACTTGAAGTCATCTGTAAATTCTTTGAACATGTTCATGTCAAGTGTCGGATCCGCTCCTCCGGACAGTTGGCCACTCATTTCCTCATACATTTCATTTGGTAGCTTAATCCAATCACCCGACTCCGGATCTTTCATGAAGAAGCCTGCATCTGTCATATAGATTTCCATGTCCATCTTCCCTTGCTCACCCATGTCCATATTCATCTTCTGATACATCGAGAGTGGTTCCATAACCATATCCATGTCCATATTTATCTTACTGTTCATTTCAAACTCTTGGCTTGGTACTTTAATCAGCTGATCGATATCCATTTTGGCGTGCATACTCTTTTGCTCTTCCGAAACTGCCATCACCTTCTCATAAACTTCCTGCGCTGTCATGTCGCTCTTATTCTGGACTTCTACCTTCTTGCCCGTATCAGGATCTGTTTTCGGCTCCGCTGTCTTACCGCATGCACCAAGTCCAAGTACAAGAATTCCTGCTGCAATACCCTTCATCCAATTGTTCATATTATCCGCTTCCTTCCAATTGCTAATTTTATCTACATATACTCATACGGCTCAAAACACAAAGAGTTCCACATTTCAAAGTAATTGAATATTATTACTCAATTACTTATTCACATCTATGGAACTACATGAGTATTATTTCGGTTTCAGAAATTAATTATCGTCTTCTGTCGCTTTTTCCGCTATACTAGCAATTATCAGACTAAAGGGGATTAAAACGATATGCTCAAAAAGTTCTTTTCATATTACAAACCACATAGGCGACTTTTCATCATCGACTTTTCAAGTGCTATTTTCGTAGCATTGCTCGACCTTGCGTTCCCAGTCGCGGTCCAGTGGTTCATTGATGATTTGCTGCCTAAAGGCAATTGGGGACAAATCACGACGATAAGTATTCTATTATTGGTCGTTTATTTACTGAGTACGTTCCTTCAATATATCGTCAGCTATCTTGGTCACAAACTCGGCATCAATATCGAAACCGATATGCGCCAGCAGCTATTCAACCATGTACAGCGGCAATCCTTCCGTTTTTTTGACAACACGAAGACCGGACATATTATGAGCCGGATCACCAATGATCTGTTCGACATCGGGGAACTCGCCCACCATGGTCCAGAGGACGTCTTCATCGCCATCATGACGCTTATTGGGGCATTTGCCATCATGTACAGCATCAACCCTGAACTTGCACTGATCGCAATTATTATGGTTCCATTTCTCATTATCCTCGTCACATTCTGTAACATCAAAATGAATGCGGCTTGGCAAAACATGTACGGTAAAATTGCTGACGTCAATGCACGCGTAGAAGATTCCGTGTCAGGTTCACGCGTTGTCAAATCATTCACGAACGAAGACTTCGAAATTGCGCGCTTCCGCATAGACAACGGGAATTTCAGAATAGCCAAGCTTGTCGCCTATAAAGTGATGGCCTGGACCCATTCGAGTATGTTCATGATGACCCGACTTGTTACTCTTATCGTACTTGTTGTTGGAGCGTGGTTCACACTCAACGACAAATTGTCGAGTGGAGAACTCGTGGCATTTGTATTGTTTGTCAATGTGCTCATTAAGCCTGTCGATAAAATCAGCGCGCTATTGGAACTGTATCCAAAGGGTATGGCAGGATTCCGCAGGTTCCGTGAATTAATTGAACAAGAGCCTGAAATTAAAGATCGTCCAGACGCAGTGGCTGTTGCCCATTTGAACGGAGATATTATCTTCGATGATGTAGATTTCCATTATGACGATAACAAAGCCGTACTAGAAGGTATTAATTTAAACATACGCGCGGGTCAAACGGTTGCATTTGTTGGGCCATCTGGAGCGGGAAAAACAACGATTTGCTCGCTTATTCCGCGTTTTTACGATGTAACTGAAGGTGCGATTTCTATTGACGGCATCGATATCCGCGATATGACGCAGCACTCCTTGCGTTCACAAATCGGTATCGTTCAGCAGGACGTCTTCTTATTCACCGGGACCATCAAAGAAAATATTGGCTACGGAAAATTGGATGCGATGGATGATGAAATTATTTCAGCAGCGAAAAAAGCGCATCTAGAAGACTTCATCGCTTCACTTCCTTATGGCTATGAAACACAGATTGGAGAACGCGGCTTGAAATTATCCGGCGGCCAGAAACAACGTCTTGCCATTGCCCGCATGTTCTTGAAAAACCCGCCAATTCTTATTTTAGATGAAGCGACATCTGCTCTCGATACAGAAACGGAACGCATTATTCAGCAGTCACTCGCTGAACTTGCTGAAAACCGGACAACTCTTGTTATCGCACACCGATTGGCGACAATTCGTGATGCTGATCGCGTTGTCGTTGTCACAGAAAACGGGATTGCGGAAGATGGCAAGTACGATGAGCTTGTGAAGAAAGGCGGGATTTTTGCCCGACTTCATAACAATCAATTCCAAGAGGTTTAACTTTCATATAAGCGGGCATACTAGAACTATTCCACCCCCTTTCTCTTAGATAGAAAAAACAGCACTACATGACCTCCCTAGTCATGTGGTGCTGTTTTTTGATTTTTAAAAGATAAGAAAGTATGAGTTTTTTGGACTTAGAATAGTGTCTAGCTCCAGGCGCCTAACCCCTCGAGTCGCTTCAGTCCTGAGGTTAAAGGCAAAGTGCGCCTTTATCTTTAGGCCCTCCACCGCTTGTCGGGTCTACCAAGGTGCTTGCGCTTTTCTTAGTGTCTAGCTCCAGCGCCTAACCCCTCGAGTCGCTTCAGTCCTGAGGTTAAAGGCAAAGTGCGCCTTTATCTTCAGGCCCTCCAGCGCTTGTCGGGTCTACCAAGGCGCCTTGCGCTTTTCATTAGTGGCTAGCTCCAGGCGCCAGCCGCTCGGGTCATAAGCAATCCAGCTATGTGGCAAAGTACGCCACGTCGCTGGATTGACTTATGCCTGTCGCGACTAAGCAGGCGCCTGGAGCTTTTCTTAGTGGCTTACGATAAATTCTTCAATCTTGGCTCGCTCTGAAATATCCATTTCCACAGTCATCAGCGTTCCATCTTCTTCATACTCCGTACTTTTGACGTTTGCTTTGTCATTCAAATAGGACACGATATCACCACGGTCAAATGGAATAAGTAGCTTGCATGTACTATATTGTTCAAAAATCTTTTTCTTGATCAACTCGATAAGTTCATCTAATCCTTTTCCTTCACGTGCAGAAATCCACACACTATCATCGCTCACTACTGGATAGGGAACATCCGCAAGATCAGCTTTATTGTAAATATTAAGCGTCGCTACATTCTCTACTCCAACTGCCTGCAATGTGTCATTTGTTACTTCCATCATATAGCCGTGTTCCGAATTCGACACATCCACTACATGTAATAGGAGATCCGCATCACGCGCTTCTTCTAATGTCGAACGGAATGCTTTTACAAGATGGTGTGGCAGTTTCGAAACAAAACCGACTGTATCCGTCAAGATGAATTCTTTGTTATCCTCAAGCTTCACTTTCCGAATTGACGTATCGAGTGTCGCGAATAACATATCTTCCTCATACACTTGCTTCGCATTGTCTACGTCCATCTTCAGCAGCAATTTATTCATAATCGTCGACTTGCCAGCATTCGTATAACCGACAATCGAAACAACAGGGATACCACTCTTTTTACGTTGCTTGCGCTGAGTTTCACGCTGATCCTTCACATGATCAAGGTCACGGCCAAGTTTGGAAATCTGGTCTTCGATTTTTCGACGATCGAGTTCAAGTTTCGTTTCTCCTGCCCCTTTATTCTGAACACCGCCGCCTGCTCCGCCGCCCTGTCTACCAAGGGATGCACGTAAACCGACAAGTCTAGGAAGCATGTATTGCAGTTGCGCAAGTTCAACTTGCATCCGAGATTCACTCGTTCTCGCACGCCGTACGAAAATATCAAGAATGAGCATTGTCCTGTCAATCACTTTACAGTCCAGTTCCCGCTCCAAATTACGAATCTGAGACGGAGACAATTCATCATTGAAGATAACAAGGTTAGCATCTAATTCTTCATAGAAGTTCTGAATCTCTTCCATTTTCCCTTTCCCAACATAAGTAGACGGGTTACGCTTTTCCATGTTTTGCGTCACTTCTCCAACGACTTCAACATCGATTGCTTTAGCAAGGTTTTTTAATTCTTCCATTGCATATTCAAAGTGCTGATCCTTTTGTTCATGGACCCCCACAATTACTGCGCGTTCGACTAAAAATTCCATAGAACTACCCCTTCCAGACAAGCTATAAGTATGTTTAGTCTACCATATGTGACGAAATTGTATGTCAGACAGGTCGAACTGCACAACTACTCTGTCACTGTTGGTCAGTTTGCCCAACGATAACATCCGTCAATCTATCTTTGTCGCCATCATGTGCAACAAATTTCAGCACAACATTCGGCAAGACGATGTCATCAGTATTACCAACTTTCTTCGACAATAAAATGGCCCACTCCGCTGTTACTCTTAATGGATCTTCGACACTAAAAACACACTCCGTAATTTCCAGCTGTTCATTGTCCAGGGAAAGCGTTCCCTCTTCACGTAATTTCGCAAAACGTGTTTCTTCCGGCTCCTCCCACTCGATGAAAAACGGATAGGGTAACTCATTCGATACGGGTTGATCGATGAACAACATTTTCCACTTCCGCAATTGGCCATCAGCCGTTCTTCGCTCAGCATCGAGCACACCTGACGTTCGGAATCCTTTATTTTCAACTTCATCATTGAATTTCTCAATACTTTCGACAGACAGACAAATCGTCCCCCACCCATCGCTTTGTTCAAGATCATGCAGCAATAACTTAGTCAGCGGGTGCTCCACTTGTTGCGCAATCCCCATTTTCTCGACTGACAACCATTCAATATAAGCATTCTTCGTATAGAGTAGCGCATTATGCGTACCCCATTGTTCATGACGACCACCGACTACAGCGTGACGTCCACTCGCTTGCTGTTCCACTACGATTTTCTCCGGTTCTTTATTCGTGAAATAGACAGTATGATCAAGCTTCATAGTAATAACCTCACCTTCTTAATTTTAAATAAATGAAAAGCCTGCAGTAGTAGATACCGCAGGCTTCCAAATTACTTATCTTCGTTAAGGATTTCAAGTGCTGCTGAGAATTCTTTATCAATCTCGGCATTTGGTTTATATGTGATATTACTAACGACAACTGTAACAATCAGGCAGAGGAGGAAACCAGGTACGATTTCATAAAGGGTGCCCGATAAAGCATCGACGTTCCCCCAAATCATAACTGTTATTGCTCCAACTATCATTCCCCACAGTGCACCTTTCGTTGTAAGTTTGCGCCAGTAAAGAGATAGCAAGATGATTGGACCAAATGCAGCTCCAAATCCAGCCCATGCAAACGATACGATTTTCAAAATGGATTCATTGTTAGGCCAAGCAAGTACCATAGCAATTACTGAAACTGCAAGGACGGCCATTCTACCTAAAAACACATAATGCTTATCCGTTGCGTCTTTTTTCATAAACGTTTTGTATAAATCTTCAACTAGCGCAGAAGAGGATACAATCAGTTGCGAAAAAATTGTACTCATAACAGCTGCAAGAACAGCCGCAAGCATGATTCCCGCAATGAATGGATGGAAGATAATCTGCCCTAGAACAATAAATACCGTTTCATTATCCACCAGTGTTGCATTCGTGTTCTGCTGATAATAAGCAATTCCGATAAGTGCAGTTGCAACTGCACCGAATAAACTCAAGAACATCCAACTAATTCCGATACGACGTGCTTTTTTCGCTTCTTTGTGCGAGTTAAGCGCCATAAAGCGGACGATGATATGCGGTTGACCGAAATAACCTAGTCCCCACGCGACTGCAGACAAAATACCTAGGAACGTTGCACCAGATACGAAATTCAGCAATTGTGGATCCACAGCACGGATACTTGTCGCAGTTTCTGTAAATCCTCCTGTGATGAAGATACCGACAATCGGCACAAGTAGGAGCGCAAAGAACATAACGATACCTTGGACAACGTCCGTGTAACTAACCGCCAAAAATCCTCCGAATAGTGTATAGAAAATAACGACACCCGAAACAATCAATAGGCCTACGTGATAGTCCAACCCGAATGAGCTAAGGAAGAACTTCCCGCCTGCAACCATTCCCGAAGACACATAAAACGTGAAGAATATTAGAATAATAATCCCTGAAGCAATACGTAAGAGACGGGATTTATCTTTCAGACGACTTTCCAAGTAACTTGGAATTGTAATGGAGTCACTTGAAACTTGTGTATACACACGTAAACGAGGTGCAACAAAGACCCAGTTCAAATATGCTCCAACTGTCAAACCGACCGCAATCCATGCTTCAACTAAACCGTTGAGATAGATTGCACCCGGCAACCCCATAAGCAACCAGCCCGACATGTCAGCAGCACCAGCACTGAGAGCGGTTACAGCCGGCCCAAGCGAACGCCCACCTAACATATAATCCGTGAGATTGGATGTGCGTTTGAATGCATACCATCCAATGAAAATCATCGCCGCCATGTATATAATAATTGCAATTAATTGATACCCTTCATTTGACATGATGAATCCTCCTTTTATTAGATTGCCTCTATCATATCACCTTTTTAATAAATAAAAATCTGTTTTTTAAAATAACCGATAGTAAATAATGTATATTGAATAGACAGAATACGACGAAGTTATTTCATTCACCTTACATTTCCCAGGAAATAATGCATATTCGACAAGCAACCTTTTTATAACACACAAAAACAGGCGGATACCCCTATGTCTAGAGGTATACACCTGTTTTTTATGAGGGCACTGAAAAAGTACGATTTCCTTCAATCCCGTTGATTTCCGGTCCGAGCGAGGTCTTCAGTTCGCGCTGTTCCCACTGGAGTCGCCGCTCTTCACTACAATCAATTAGTTCTAACTATAAAAAGAACTTTTTCAATGGTTTCGTTTTTTATTGGTATGACTTTTCTACGGACATTTCTCGCAGTTTGAACTTTTGTATTTTCCCCGAAGCAGTCATTGGATATTCTTTTATAAACTCAATGTACTTTGGTATCTTATGATGTGAAATACGCCCCTTACAAAATGCGCGTACGGACTCTTCATCAAGATTCAGGCCTTCTTTCAGAATAACCCACGCCATTAGTTCCTCACCGTATTTCGCATCTGGCACACCGACGACCTGTACGTCTGCGATATCAGGATGCGTATACAGAAATTCCTCAACCTCTTTCGGGTAAATATTTTCGCCACCACGGATGACCATATCTTTGATGCGCCCCGTAATATCGATGTAGCCATCTGCATCCATCACTGCAATATCGCCCGTATGAAGCCAACCTTCTGCATCAATCGCTTCACGTGTTGCTTCCGCATTGTTGTAATACCCTTTCATAATGTTATAACCACGCGTGCAAAGTTCCCCTGGCACGCCAACCGGCAGCTCTTCACCCGTTACAGGATCAATAATTTTGACTTCAACGTTCGGATGCGGCTTGCCTACTGTCGATACGCGTTTTCCGATTGGATCATCTGTCTTCGTCTGTGTAATGACAGGGGACGCCTCTGTCTGGCCGTAACAAATCGTAATTTCACTTGCTCCCATATCTTCAATAACACGTTTCATAACTTCAATCGGACAGACAGATCCAGCCATAATACCGGTACGAAGCGTAGATGTATCGTAGTTCTTAAAGTCAGGGTGATTCAACTCTGCGATGAACATCGTCGGCACCCCATGAAGTGCTGTACACTTCTCGTCTTGTACCGCTTGAAGTACACGCAATGGATCGAACTGTTCGAGTAAAATCATCGCTGAACCGTGCGTAACCGCCGCGAGCGTTCCTAGTACACAACCAAAACAATGGAAAAATGGAACAGGAATACAAACGCGGTCCTGCTCTGTCAGTTTCATGTAATCCCCAATTTGTTTACCGTTATTCACGACGTTATAATGTGTCAGCATGACCCCTTTAGGAAAGCCTGTTGTGCCAGAAGTATATTGAATATTAATGACATCATCGGGATCAAGCGATTGAAATTGTCCCTCAAACTGCTCATCCGTTACTTTATCAGCTTGCGCCATGAATTCCGACCATTTGTACATACCTTGTTCTTCTCGTTCCGTCATCAGGATGATTCGTTTGAAATGAGGCAGTTTGACACTTGATATAGAGCCCCTCTCACTCGTCACCAGTTCAGGACAAACCGTACGGATAATATCTATGTAACTCGTTCCTTTAAAGCTTTCATCCAGAATGAGCGTAGTTGCATCAGATTGCTTCAGCAAATATTCCAGTTCTGTAGCTTGGTAATTCGTATTTACGGTGACCAGGACTGCCCCCATCTTCCCTGTTGCATATTGGCTAAGCAGCCATTCCCTTTTATTGTCTGACCATATGGCAATGTTTTCCCCTTTTTCGATGCCCATAGCAATAAATGCTTTTGCAAGTTTGTCCGTTTCTTTATCAAATTCTTTATATGTTCTTCGAATTCCATGTTCCGGATAGACATAAGCTTCCTGGTCCGGATAAAGCTCCGCTTGTTCCCTTACAATTTGCCCCACTGTTTTACGTAGCAATGTCATGTCCATTCCCCTTTTCTGAAACAATCATATAGCAATATGTTATCACGAAGTTCAGATTATTGAAAATTAATTTCAGGTTGTAGTGTATTTGTTGTGAGGTTCCGATGGAGTGTTGTTTTCTTTTGGCGAAACGTTGCGAACACCATAAAAAATACCGTTCCACCTCTCAAGGCAGAACGGCATACTTCAATTCATTCCACAGGGAAGACGCGTCCCCGTTCGTCTTTGTAAACGACATGATGTCGTTCGAGTTTCGTTGGCGAATCCAGACCTGCCGCTGCAGCGACACGGAAAAGTCCTTCTCGCATCGTCAAAATATAATTCGTGACACGGTACTTTTTCTCTTCGACGACGAGGCCTTGCTGTAATTTCTTATCTGTCGTCGCAACGCCCGCTGGACAATCATTCGTATGACAACGGTGCGCCATAATGCAACCGACCGAGATCATAAAACCACGCGCAACCTGAACAAGATCTGCTCCCATTGCTAGAACTATTGCTGCTCGGTCCGGTGACGTAATCTTACCCGATGCAATAATTTTCACGCGGTCACGTACTTCAAATTTTCGAAGTGCATCGTCCAGAAGAATAATTGCTGACCGCAACGGTAATCCAACGCTATCAGCAAGATCCTGGTATGTAGCGCCCGAGCCGCCCTCCCCACCATCTAATGAGATAAAGTCGGGACCCATACCTGTTTCATACATGAATGACGCAAGTTCCTCTGCATCCTGTTTCCCACCGAGGACAACCTTAATACCAACCGGTTTACCCGAATGCTGACGAATTTGATCAATGAATTCAAAAAGTGTTGGGTAATCATCAAACTGGTGAAAGCGGTTTGGACTATTAATAGAGACAAACGGGACAACATTACGAATTGCCGCAATTTCTTCCGTTACCTTCGCCCCTTCAACGTGCCCACCGCGCATTTTCGCACCTTGCGCTAATTTAATTTCAAACGCTTTGACTTGCGGAATATCCGCTTTTTCACGAACCCGCTCAAAACTGAATTCGCCATCCTCCGTTCTAAATCCGAACAAACCCGAGCCAATTTGTGCAATGATATCTGCACCGCCCGCCAAGTGATGCTGGGACAGACCTCCTTCGCCGGTATTCATCCAAGCCCCTTGCGCCATGCCAATCCCTTTTGACAATGCAGTGATTGCATTTTCCCCGAGTGCCCCATAACTCATCGCGGATTGACCAAGCATGCTGCGGACATGAAATGGATGCTCACAGTTCGGACCAATGACGATTGCATCCTCTTCTGGCAACAACCAAGGCAATGTCGGAATATCTTCGCGGTGTTCTTTACGTGAGAAGAGATTATCTTCATCAACGACATAACGCATCGTATCTATAAGGTTTGAATTATCAACGCGCATTTCCTCATTTTGCTTCGTAAACATTGCGTTGCGGATATAATAACCCGATTCTTCAAAATCACGTTTCGAGCCAAAGCCGATGACACTATTCAAATATTTCCCTGGCATAACCATGTGTAGGTATTCTTCACGATTGAATGGTTCGCCATCATTATCGTCGTCAAACAGATATTGACGAAGCTCAGGACCCGTCTTCTCCATCACATAACGCATCCGCCCTAAAATCGGGAAATTCCGAAGAATCGCATGTTGCTTTTGGCTTTTGTCATAAAAGTATAGATATATGGCAATTGTAATTGGTAAGATGACTAGAAATAAAATTAACAACGCCGTGGTAATTGAAATACTTTCCGCCCAATTCATAACAACACCCCTTTGTTAAGCTTTAAAGGTAGTTTACCACTATCACAGTCTGTTAATCTTAATTAATAAAACATTTTTTGGAGGGATTCCATGGTTATCGACTTATTATCTGCCCACGCATCTGTGCGAAAATATAAAGACATTACACTATCAAAAGAAGAAGTACTTGAACTCATTCGGGCTGGGCAGCATGCCGCAAGTTCGCACTTTGTCCAAGCATACTCTGTCATTTATGTAACGGATGCTGAAAAACGTAAGAAACTAGCGGAACTCGCGAAGAACCCGCAACAGATTTTATCAGCTGGCGCCGTTTTGGTCTTCTGCGCGGACTATTGTCGATTGAAAAAGGCAGCTAACTTAGTCGGAAAAGACATCGATTTCTCCTCTGCTGAAAGTGTCCTTGTCGGCTCCATCGACGTTGCTTTATTCGCCCAAAATGTAGCGATCGCGGCCGAATCAAAAGGTTATGGCATCTGTTATATCGGAGGGGTTCGTAATGCACCTGAGGAAATAAGCGAATTGCTATCGCTTCCCAACGGTGTTGCTCCACTATTTGCCATGACAATTGGCGTTCCTGACGAAGCGAATGAAGTGAAACCGCGCTTACCGGTAGAAGCAATTATTCACGAAAACAGCTACAATACCGATAAATACGACGAACTTATCCCTAAGTATGATGAAACAATGAACGACTATTATTTAAGCCGTGGCTCAAACCGTAAAGACGCCGCCTGGTCCGATTCCATGGCAGACTTTTTAGAAGTCCCTCGTCGAACGCATATGAAAGATTTTTTGAAGAAACAGGGATTTGAGTTTAACTAGGAGTGATGACAATGCAATTTGAGGAATTAGTGGACGAATTAACACGACGGATAACAGACGGGTCTTTCATTGGCGGGACAATCAGCCAATCCCGCACAAAAACAGATGAATTAAAACGGGTGAAAGTGAAACCTGTGGAAATAAAAGGACAGCTGCATATTCAATTTGAATACCAGTACGAAAGAGTGCTGAACCATGAAAATGTTACCCCTGATTCATTGCGAGCACATTTACAACAACTACTCGAGCGTTTCAGACAACTACACGCTGAGTTTTCGGATGAAAAAGTCCAGGTTCAGCTGACGAAAAAGTTTAAAGTAATGTGGAAGTCTGAAAAAGGAGCATCTGAAAAAGTAGTTGACCTTTCACACAACCGCAAGAAAAATTATTTATTGGATGAAAATACTCCCTATCCATTTCTAGTACGACTTGGCGTCCAAACGCCCGACGGCAAAGTGAAAAAACAAAAGCACGACAAGTTTAGGCAAATTAACCGGTTCGTCGAATTCATCGACGATTCTCTTGCGCACTTACCGAAAGATCGAACTGTACGTATTCTTGATTTCGGTTCCGGTAAATCATATTTAACATTTGCGCTCTATCATTATTTACGTATCGAAAAAGGACTGGATATCAAGGTAACTGGGCTTGATTTGAAAAAAGAAGTGATTGAGGAATGTAACACCATTGCGAAGGATCTTGGTTACGATAATCTTGAATTTCTAGTAGGAGATATCAATGATTATAATGACGAAACGTCAGTTGACATGGTCGTCACCTTACATGCATGCGATGTTGCAACAGATATGGCGCTTGCCCGTGCGGTGAAATGGGGAGCGAAAGTCATTTTGAGCGTTCCATGTTGCCAGCACGAACTATTCTCGCAGGTTAATTCCCCCGCGCTCGACGTTATGCTTCAACACGGACTCATCAAAGAACGGTTCTCAGCACTTGCTACTGATTCCATTCGTGCCGAGCTGTTATCACTCGTGGGTTACGAGGCTCAGTTACTCGAATTCATCGACATGGAGCACACACCCAAAAACATTTTGATTCGAGCTTATCAGACCGGACGAGAAGCTTCTGCTGATGAAGTGAAACGGTACACTGAATTTAGGAAGCTGTTGAATGCAGATCCTTTTTTAGAGAAAGAACTGGGCGATTTATTGAATATATGATTAAAGCCATCCACATTTGCCTCATGCGAATGTGGATGGCTTTTTCAATTTAAAGAATCACATGTTATCATTTAGAATAATTAGATTTAGTGATTAAAAGGAGACAACAACATGCCGATATATAATAAATTAGTACGCGACCGTATTCCCGAAATCATCGAAAAGTCCGGTCTGATTTGCAATACACGCCTTTTGAATGAAGACGAATACATTAACGAAATCAACAAAAAAATGCACGAAGAACTGGAGGAATACGAATCCACCGAGACGACAGATGACGCCATCGAAGAACTTGCGGATTTGTTGGAGCTCATCCATGCAGCCGTTTCATATTACGGGGTATCATTTGAAGATTTAGAAAAGGTAAGAGTAGAAAAGGCTGAGAAACGCGGCGGATTCGAAGAGCAGATTTTCCTTATGGATGTTGAAGAAGACTGATACCCGATGGTTCACCCTACTTAATAATGCAATGCTGTCCGCGACATTAAGTTCGCGGACTTCTTCCCTTACGAAACTTCCCATCCACACTTATTTCCCCAATGATACATCCAAAAACACATAGTCATCCCGTTTATGCTGCCCTGAAAAAACGACCGGGACCCGTTCACTAAAAATCGGTCCGTCTACAACCACAGTGTGAAATTCTCCAGATTCCCCGCATGAATCAATGCCGAGCGCATCGAGTTCATCCATCAGTTCGATAGTAAATTTACGGCCTATGAAGTGGGCAGGCATCATTGTTGTATTGACGACAACGATGTATGCCTCGAATCCGCCCTCTATAAACTCATCCAATATCTTGCGACGCGGCTCCATCCATAATGGATGAACTGCTTTCATATTGACTTTCGCACATGTTTCTTGAACCCACTCCAAATGGTCTTCAAGATCGATATCCCCGAAAACCCCGTGGCTGATGCCTGACTCAACACATTCTTTCATCGCGTCTAAAAATTGCTCTTCATACCCTTTCCAGCTTGCTCCCCGTATCATTAAAGGGACGCCGATCCTTTCAGCTTGGGCTGCTACGACTTCAAAAGGCAGCGCATGTGATTTTGACCGTTCTTCATCCTCTTCAAACATTGTCCATAACCGTTTCGGAATGCCACCCGCTTTCATTGCGCGGTAATAAGCCATCGCAGAATCTTTTCCGCCGCTCCATGATGCAACAAATAATATATCCTCCATCTTGATTTCTCCTCCGTATAGCAGATTTTTTTGTTTTTAAGCATCAGTACTTCTCTCTCAAGATCAGCAATTTTTTCGCAGTGCTTTTCAAGATCCGAAAACTCCCTTGCAAAAAAGAAATAAAACTTTAAAGAACTATAAATCCTCCTAGAAACACAATACTAAAATCTACATTATCGCCACGGCCTACACCCTTACGTTATATTTATTTTACCATGAATTTTCCAATGTTTCGTAAAGGATTCTTTTAATTGATTTTTTTCAGCGAATGAAAACATAAAACTTTTCAGACATGTACCCCGTCAAATAACTATAACGTGTTCGCGACATGTTGGAAATTGGAGAAGGTGAATCTTTTGTCATGACAAAAAATGAGAAGTTTGAGCTTGTAGAAAAATTTATAGTAGAGAATCGTGAAGCCCATTATCGCCTTGCATACAGCTATGTTAGAAATAAAGAAAATGCACTTGATATTGTACAAGATGCCATTTTAAAAGCCCTCAATTCAATTGATCGACTTGAAGAGATTTCCTATTTGAAAACTTGGTTCTACCGGATCATCGTTAATACATCCATTGATTTCATCCGAAAACATCAGCGTATTACAGTGATGGATGATGACATTCTCGGCATTCATTTGCCACAGTTAGAGGATGACATTATCGACATGGACTTACATGATGCCATTGACCAGTTGCCTCCTAAATACAGATCTCTTATTATTCTTAGATTTTTCGAGGATTTGAAAATTGATGAAATCGCTGTAGTGATGGATGAAAATGTGAATACGATTAAAACAAGATTATATGCAGCATTAAAAAAGTTACGCATTGAAGTTGGGGAGGAATTCAGGTTATGAAAGAATTGAAAAAGTTGAAAAAGAACTATGACGAAACAGAGATTCCGTCTGAGTTGGAAGACGTCGTAAAAGCTTCGATTCGTCGAGCAAAAGCGTCACAGAAAAGACGTCCATTTCTAAAACAATGGACGATTGGAGCCGCCGCTGCTGCTGCTCTATTCATCGGTAGTATAAATGTCAGTCCATCCTTCGCACAGGCAATGGCAAATGTTCCGCTTCTTGGGGCGATTGTGGATGTATTTACCGCACAACAATTGACTGTCGATGAAAAAACGTACCAAGCAAATGTCGCCACACCAGCAATTGAAGGATTGACTGATGAAGGACTGCAAGCTTCTCTGAATGAGAAATACCTTGAGGAAAACAAATTACTTTTCGAACAGTTCCAACAAGAGGCCGCGGAATTGGAAAAGGCAGGTGGCGGTCATCTTGGCATCGACACTGGCTACGAAGTGAAAACAGATACTGACCAGCTTCTATCGATTGCTCGCTATGAGGTGAATACGGTCGGATCCTCTTCAACAACAATGAAGTACGACACAATTGATAAGCAGAACAACGTGTTAATCACATTGCCAAGTCTTTTTAAAGATGACAAATACGTCGATGCTATTAGCTCATATTTAGTAAGTGAAATGGAGCGACAAATGGCAGCAGATGAAGAGGTCTCTTACTTTTTGAATAGCGAATTTTTCGATGACTTCAAAACAATCCAAGCCGATCAGTCATTCTATATTACAGCTGATAATAAGCTTGTCATTTCATTCGATAAATATGAAATTGCACCTGGTTATATGGGTGTCGTGACGTTTGAAATTCCGTCAGAAATTTTGAGTGATTTACTGGTCAGTGACACATACATTAACTAATCCCTTTCCTATATAAAAAAGCAGACACTTTCGCGTGTCTGCTTTTTATAATTCAATTATGCTGGCATCGGCGTTTTTGTTGGTTCTGCGTAGCCTTCTTTATAATTTTCATCGATGAATTCACGGATTTCTTTTAACGATTTACCTTCTTGCTTCATCATTACAGATTGCACGGCGATATCCAGACAAACTTGGCAACGTGTGCCATGGTCATCCCAGACAACAGAACCGTCTTCACGAACTTCGTCGATGAAACAATTCAAGTTACTGTCATGACCTGCGCTTTCACCACACCCACAATAGCAAGGCATCCACTCAATAATATCCGTTGCAGTTCCCGCCATTTGATAGACAAGACGCATATCCTCCGACTTGTCATCTAGGAACGACGGTAAAATATCAGCAGAAGCTGTTACTTCTTGCAAGTCACCGTTTGGTACATGCTGCTGTTCCCCATGTGCCATGTCATGTTCTTTCTCACTTGGCTGCGCTTTTTCTCCGCATGCTGAAAGGACAAGAACTGCTGCAAGCAAGATAAATATCCATTTCTTTTTCATATACTGCCCACCCCTTATTCGCGTAGTTGTCCTTTCATCATAACCCAAAACAACACGTTTATAAGTTACAGTTTGATGGACAATAAAGTTAATCTTCAATCAGAGGGGTCTTACTGCCCGTTAATGAGGGATCAAACACGACGGTGATTAGCCTCTTGCTTAATCCAATGCCTGATACCCTTCCCGGCATACGGCTCATCCGCAAATCTCGGAATCACATGTAAATGCGCGTGCGAAATCGATTGCCCGCCTGTTTTTCCCGTATTCCAACCAACCGAATAACCATCGTGCCCGTACCGCTCTTCCAAATAAGCTTTCACTTTCATTAGCAGTTCCTGTGTATCAATCCATTCCTGCGCGGTTAATGAAAATACATCGACTGCATGCCGTTTCGGAACGATGAGCCCGCTCCCTTCCAACACAGTTTGCTCGGAAGGCTTTTGAATATAAGCGCATGTCGCATTTTCAAAGATAATTTGTTGCTCAGGATCCGCTAGCAAATTGCAATATGGACACTCTTTTTCGTACATACTGAAGTCGACTCCTTATTTCCCAATCATTTTTGAAGGAACGACATACTCGTCAAATTGTTCTTCTGTCAGCAAGCCCGATTTAAGTGCCGCCTCTTTTAGCGTTGTTCCTTCCGCATGTGCTGTTTTCGCGATTTTCGCTGCATTTTCGTAACCGATATAAGGATTAAGTGCCGTCACAAGCATAAGTGAGTTTTGAACTTTACGATCAATTTCTTCACGATTTGGTTCAATTCCAACTGCACAGTTATCGTTGAAACTGATCATCGCATCGCTCAACAACGTCACGGATTGAAGGAAGTTGAATATGATAACCGGTTTGAAGACGTTCAGTTCGAAGTTCCCCTGGCTCGCTGCGAAACCGATTGTTGCGTCATTCCCCATCACTTGTGCGACAACCATCGTCAATGCTTCACTTTGAGTCGGGTTCACTTTTCCAGGCATGATGGAACTGCCTGGTTCGTTCTCAGGAATTGTAATTTCACCAATACCTGAACGTGGTCCACTAGCCAACCAGCGCACATCATTCGCAATTTTCATTAGGTCTGCTGCAAGTGCTTTGATAGCGCCATGAACGTAAACAATTTCATCATAGCTCGTAAGTGAATGGAATTTATTTACCGCAGACGTAAATTCGATTCCTACTGCTGTGCTGATTTCAGTAGCAACACGGTCCCCAAATCCTGCAGGTGCGTTAAGTCCTGTACCAACAGCTGTTCCACCGATTGCAAGTTCTTTCATCGACTCGACGCTGTCCGTAATCATTTTTTCTGTTTTCTCGAGCATCCGGTGCCAACCGCTAATTTCCTGGCCAAGCGTTAAAGGTGTCGCGTCTTGTAAATGCGTACGGCCGATTTTAATGATATCCATGAACTCTTCGGACTTCTTGTTAAGTGTTTCTTTCAATACACCAATTGCCGGTACGAGTTGTTGTTGTACTGCCACGACGCCTGCAACATGCAACGCTGTAGGGAATGTGTCGTTTGAACTTTGTGATTTATTGACATCATCGTTCGGATGAAGGCGTTCTTCCTCGCCCCACTCTTCAAGAAGTTGATTTCCACGGTGTGCAAGCACTTCGTTCATATTCATGTTTGACTGCGTACCGCTTCCTGTTTGCCAAACGACAAGTGGGAAATGATCATCCAGTTTGCCAGAGACTACTTCATCCGCCGCTGCAGAGATAGCCTTCATTTTTGCTTCTGAGATAGCACCGTGTGCATGGCTCGCGATTGCTGCAGATTTTTTCAAATGGGCAAATGCACGAATAACACCAATTGGCATTTTTTCTCCGCCAATTTTAAAATTTTGTTTACTGCGTTGCGTTTGCGCTCCCCATAGCTTGTCCGCAGGTACTTTAATTTCACCAAATGTGTCGTGTTCAATACGATAATCCATCATTCATCCCTCTTTCAATTGTAAGTATTTCCATTATCGCTGATTGGCACCTTTTTTTCATCCGCCCAGTCTCGGATAAATGCTTTTTGCCTAGGGTTTAGGTTCGTCGGCAATTCATCTTTTCCGAAAAAACGATGTGCTTTGCTTTCTGTACCGCCCTGTTTTAGTTCACCCAAATAGTTTTCTGTTTGAAAAATAACTTGCACGCTATATACTTGATCACCATTCGGATACGTCACAAAACAGGCCTCTCCGGAATAAAGACCAAATAGCTTAAGCCCCTCCACATGCAGTCCCGTTTCTTCATATGTCTCCCTTTTCGCCGTTTCTTCAAACGTTTCCCCAAGCTCCATCACACCACCAGGAATACACCAATTGTCCTCATCTGTGCGGTGTTGAAGCAAGATTTTATCTTCATTTGTAATGATGACGCCGCAACCCACCGTTAGTAGTGATTCCTTACCAATCATTTTCCTCATCGTTTGAATGTAATCCATAGCATTCCCCCCTTTTTTTATATAGAAAAGACCCAGTTTCCCGAGTCTTTTTCCATTCTTCATTTCCAATTGAATTGGTTTTTCTTTAATATCTCTATAAATGCATCGACTACTTTAGGGTTAAATTGTGTCCCTCTTCCGCCCTCTAGTTCTTTCACAGCTTCTTGTATAGAAAGGGCCTTCTTATACACTCGATCGGTTGTCATTGCATCAAATGCATCAACGACCGATACGATGGCGGATTCTAGCGCAATTTCATCACCTTTGAGACCATACGGATAGCCTTTTCCGTCGTGTCTTTCATGATGTTGTTCGACAATGAATGCAGTATCTGCTAGCCATTCGACAGCATGCTCACGCATAATCTTTGCACCTTCTGTCGTATGAGTCTTCATAATTTCCCACTCTTCAGCTGTCAGTTTCCCAGGCTTATTAAGAATTTCTAGCGGGACAACGCGCTTGCCGACATCATGAAAATAGGCGCCCCATCTCAAAGTGCTAAGGCTTTCTGTTGGGAGTTCCAACTGTTTCCACACTTCGATTGAATAATCCTTAATTCGGTTGCAGTGCATATAAGTATAGCCAACGACCGATGCAATCGCATCCGCCTCTTCTTGGAGGATTTGTGTTTCGAAAAATCTGTACTCAAAACTTTCAGCTTCCATTTTAATTAAAATATCTGCTTCCGTTTTCCCATAAAACGAAATAATATGTTCATAATTCGATGCTTCAATTGTCTCACCGATTTCCAATAGACGGCGCTTTCCTTCGTATTCCATTTCTACGACCCCGTTAAGAAGCTTGTAGGACTCTATGAAGGCGTCTTCGGCATCGTATTGGACCCAAAATGAGCCATTCTTGTGCAATGAATAAAGCGCATTTGACAATCCGTTCCATCTTCCGAGCAATACGACATCCGCATAACCGAGATGAAGTACCGGATATCCTTCGCTAGTTTGATTGCTATACGACTGGTTTAAAATAGTGTACATAAGCGTACTCCTAGGGTTAAGGCATATGATCATCAAAGCATGTCTGAATATTACCATTATAACAAGGCACGCCAACGTTTCATACACCTTTACTCGATTGATGCAAAAATATGTCGATTAGAGTTCCTGCCTCAACGCATTGATGACATCAATTTTCGTCGCTTTACGCGCTGGTCGCCACCCTGAAATCATTGCGACGCCTATGCTGATCGTAGAAGCGATAACCACAAGTTGCCATGGAATAACGGAGAACGTAACAGTCATATCTCCAAAATCTTCTTCACCGAGCGCCGCCGTAACAATTATTGGCAGCACATAATTCGACACAATGCTCACCCCATAGGAAATAACAACTGCAAGAACCGTCCCAACTATACCAATCCACGCACTTTCCATCAGGAATAGTCGTTGGATTAATTTCGGATCTGCCCCGATTGCTTTCATAACTCCGATTTCACGCGTCCGCTCTGTCACAGCCATTGTCATCGTGTTAAATATTCCGATAGATGCAATTAAGATCGCAATTGTCCCAACGAATACAAGTCCAGCTTTCAACGCTAGGAAAAAGACATCTAATTGATCAAGTTCTTCGGATATGGAATACACACTATATCCATCGTCTTTTAATGCAGTAGAGATTGCTTTCACATTTTCTAATTTATCCGCATAGACGTTTACATTGCCATAAAATAATTGCTGTGCGTCTGTATTATCATCCACTGGCTTGTCTACATGTGCATAATAGATTTTTTCTAAATCTGGAATAATAGATGCGTCAGCGTATATTTTTTGATCCTGCTCCCAATCTTTCGCAGGTTTCTTTCCGATTCCCACTATCGTGAGCATCATTTTATCCTCAATCATTTCACCTTCATCGTCACCGATTTGATAGTTGAACTGTTCTCCAATCAATTTTCCGTCATATGTAGTAAATTCACCATCTTCATTTTCATCTTGTTGATTCATCAAGGACTCTGCGAAATTGCTTCCCACGACGACTTCGTTCACTTTTTCAGGTAAACGTCCTTCCTGAAGCTCGAAATTCGCTTTCTTTTCTTCTGTAAAATCCGTCACAACGAGTTGACTATTCCCAGTGAAATCACCAATTGAAGACTGCTGTTCTGCCCCTAAGTTTTGGCGGAATACAACTGCTTTTACATGATCCCGTTTCTTCAGCTCTACAACTTTCTCTTCATCCATCTCACTTGAGAACACTTCAATTTGTGTCACAAGTCGGTTCGATAAGACCTCTCCCCGAATCGTTTCGTGTAGGCCGAATCCAACGGACGCGAGCACAATTAAAAAGGCTGTTCCCATCGTGGCCGCAAGCACGGTCATAAAAACACGCATTTTATTTTTCTTGATATGTTGCCCTACGAAACTAATCTGGTCCTTAAATTGCATGCTGTGCACCGCCTTCCGTTAATACGCCGTCATGCATTCTGTATACGCGATTCGCTGTTTGTGCCACTTCATCGTCGTGTGTAATGATGACGAATGTGATGCCCCGTGTTTTATTGAGCGACTGGATAAGCAAAAGAACGTCCTGTTCTGTTTCCGAGTCGAGACTACCTGTCGGCTCATCGGCGAAAATGATTGGCGGATCCGTTATAAGCGCACGCGCAATACTGACTCGCTGTTGCTGACCTCCCGATAATTCATTTGGATAATGGTCTTGCACATCCGTGAGTCCAACGCTCTGCATCAGGTCTTTTACTTTCTTCTGTCGCCCACTTTTGTTGATGCCCTTTAATGTCAGTGGCAGTTCAACATTTTCAAATGCTGTCAATCCAGGCATGAGTTGAAAGTTTTGAAAGACGAAACCGAAATGATCTAATCGAAACTTCGCACTTTCCACCTCGTTGAATGCAGAGGTCTGAATGCCTTGCACACTGATTTCTCCACTTTCAGGCGTTAGGAATCCTGCCATAATATGAAGAAGCGTTGATTTACCCGAACCACTTTTGCCAACAATCGATACAATTTCACCCTCCGCAACATCAAACGTTAACCCCTTCAACACCGGAACTCGCTTTTCTTTACCTTTCTTGCCGATTTTGAATGAATGATTTAAATTTTGCACACTAATCATCTGTTCCCCTCCAACTTTCTTTATTTCCTTCATTATATAGGGAGAATCTTAAGGGTTTGTAAGGATAGATATGAAGAATTTCTTAAGATGTTGGAGGTGGATGCTGGATATATGATTGGTCTGGCAGGGGTTATGATCGATCGGAGGCTTTTATGATCGGTCGTGCGAGGGTTATGATCGGGTGGCGGTTTTTATGATTGGTCGTGCGAGGGTTATGATCGGTTAGGGAGTTTTATGATTGGTCGTGCAAGGTTATGATCGGGTGGAGGCTTTTATGATCGGTCGTGCTAGGATTATAATCGGTTGCAGGCTTTTATGATTGGTCGTGCGAGGGTTATGATCGGGTGGAGGCTTTTATGATCGGTCGTGCGAGGGTTATGATTGTTTCCTTATTTTACGCTCGCTGAGGGGGCCAACAACATAAAAAAAGCCCCGACGCACTACTGCGTCGGGACTCTCCTCTAGTTAGATATTATTCAGCTTCGTCAGCTGCAACTTCTTTTCTTGCAATCACTTGTTGAGTGGGTTGCTTCGTATTTGTTGCTTTTATCTCATTTGTCAGCTGGTCAATACTTGGGCGGATATTGCCTTTGCCCGTGTAGTTTTCAAGCATTTCCTTAACGTCGATGCCCGATGATGCTTTCAAGGATTCTTGCAATGTTGCCATTAAGTTAGTCGCATACGACGTTACTTTATTGGCTCCGCCGCCTTCACCACTACCCGTGTCAACAACAGTAATTTTATCAATATTCGCAAGCGGGCTTGCAATTTGTTTCGCATATTCAGGAATCATTTTAACAATCATATCAAGCATGGCAGCTTGGCCGTACTGTTCGAATGCTTCCGCAATTTTACGTTTCGCTTCTGCTTCTGCAAGACCTTTTAGACGAATAATGTCAGCTTCAGATTCCCCTTGCGCGCGCATCGAATCGGCTTTCGCCTGCCCGTCGAGACGAACTTTTTCTGCATCCGCAAACGCACGTGCTTCAATGCGGTACTTTTCAGCATCAGCTTCCGTAATTTGTTTCGATTTTTGAGCTTCTGCATTTTGTTCGATTGCATAGCGATCCGCGTCAGCTTTTTTCTTAACTTCAGAATCATATTGCTTCTCACGACGCAGAATCTCTTTCTCTTCAAGTTCAATCTGTTTTTGACGTTCAATGATTTGAATTTGCATTTCCTGTTCCATAACTTCCTGTTTCGAGACGGCCGTTTGAAGTTCGTAAGCTTGGTCGGCACGTGCTTTTGCAACATCCTGATCACGACGGTAATCCGCAACCTTCAATTGATTCTCTTTTTCAGCTTCCGCAATTTCAGTCGCACGTTCAATTTCCGCTTTTTGTGCTTCTTTAGATGCTTCCGCATTTTTAATACGCGTTTCTTTTTCTGCTTCAACTGTTGCGATATCCGCATCACGCTTCACTTGTGCGATACGTGGTTTCCCGAGTGAATCGAGATAGCCATTTTTATCGCGCACATCTTTAATTGTAAATGAAACGATGATGAGTCCCATTTTGGAAAGATCCTGTGAAGCAACACGTTGCACTTCCTGAGAAAACATATCGCGATTTTTGTAAATTTCTTCTACTGTCATTGAACCAAGAATCGAGCGCAAATGACCTTCCAATACTTCTTTTGCTTCATTTTCACGGTCAGCTTTTGATTTCCCTAAAAATTGTTCAGCAGCTGTTGCAATCTCTATGATTGAGCCACCAATTTTAATAATTGCTGTTCCATCTGCCATAACAGGAACGCCTTGCTCCGTGTACACTTCCGGCGTTGTAACCTCAAGCTTACTTGACAAAAGGCTAAGCGGTGCCGCTTGTTGGAACACTGGCAACAGGAACGTCCCGCCGCCGCGGATGATTTTAATACGATTTCCCGAATCATCCTTATGTACATTTTTAGAGCCAAGATAACTTCCTGTCACGATTAGTGCTTCATCTGGCCCGACTGTGCGGTACTTTGTGATGAAGACGAGAACCAGCGCCAGTAAAACAAACGCGACGACTCCAATTGCAATCCAAATTTCCATCTGTTTTTCCCCCTTTTTTATTTGAAGCGGAATGGTTCATACTCTTTAACGATGAATGTTCCATCTCTCACTTCAATAATCAATACTTCTTTTCCGTACTCAATTGCTGTGTTTTCGTACCCTACCGCCCTCTTAGAAATCATGCCATTTACCGATTCGATAACAATTTCACCGAATCCATCAACAGGGACAGGTACAATCACTTTTCCAACCCTACCCATCAGCGACTCATCCGTATACGCGAGGGACACTTCAGCCGATTTCAGTGGAAGAAGGACAAATAAGTACAATAGAAGATCGAGTACAAAAGCAGTAACAAGTGCAATTACCAAAATGATTCCGCTGCCCCATGTTGTAACAAGTTCTAATATATAACCGCCAGCCGCTACAAATGTTATGAATGCAAGTATCACCGCCGGATCCAAGAAAGGACTAGCATCGCCGATTCCTTCCGCCATGTCACTAAATAAGATATAAAGTAACGTTGCAAGGCCTGCAACAATTAGCCCAACCATATAGACTTGCACAATTGGCATCCCAAACAGTTCCATTTCAACACCCCACTTTCACCTTTTTTGTCTCACCTATATATACGTCCCATCATCCCGAAAGTTTCAATTTACTGAAAATTTTTCACAAATTTATTCCATATCAATTAAACCGTTTTTCCTGGCAACGTGAATTGCCTCTGTCCGACTTTTTACTTGCAACTTTTGAAAGATGTCCGAGAAGTAGTTTCTTACTGTTCCCTCCGACAAAAATAACTGCTTGCTGATTTCTTTATTCGCCAAACCTTTTGATGCCAGCATAAGAAGCTCTTGCTCCCGCTCGGATAACTGATCTTTTTCTGTAAATAGTGAAAAGGCCAGTTCTGGATCGACAACTCGCTGACCCGCGGCTACTATGCGAATTGCTTCGGCAAGTGCACTACTCGGTCCGTCTTTCAATAAGAAACCTTTTACGCCTGCATTCACTGAACGCTGTAGATAACCAGTTCGGCCAAACGTCGTCAACATGATGATCGCCACACCGGGGTATTTCTCCACTAATCTTTCTGAAGCTTCCAAGCCGTTCATAATCGGCATTTCAATATCTAAAATACAGACATCAGGCAGTAATCGCTCGACTGCTTCAATCGCTTCCAAGCCATTTGCTGCCTCACCGATGATTTCTAAGTCCTCTTCTATAGAAAGAAGTGCTATTAAAGCCCCCCTCACCATCGCCTGATCTTCTGCAATTACGACGCGTATCACGAGACGACACCCACCTTTTCAATACTTTTCGGTAGCGGAATGAATAACTGAACGACTGTCCCTTCTTTACCGCTTTTCCATCCAATCGTTCCATTAATAAGCCCAATCCGGTTTTGCAGGCCTGTCATACCATGATTTGGAACCGCTTCATCGATACCTTTTCCGTTATCAGCGACTTCAATTAATACACCTTCCACTGAACGTGCAATGTTAATTTGACACCATGATGCAGCGCTATGTTTAACGACATTGGTCACAAGTTCCCGAATTGCCATCACAGCAATCTTTTCATACCCACGATTAATGGAATGGATTTCTCCGTTTACTTCAGAATTGATTCCTGCACTGTGTAAATGTTGCCGGCTGGCAGTCAATTCATCGACAAGCGTGCCTGTATCAAGGTCTTCCACAAGCTCCCGCATCTGTGTTAATGTTTCGCGCGAGATTGTAATCACTTCCCGTAACTCCCCCGCAGCTCTTTCTGTGTCTGAAACGAGTAGCTTCTCGGCAAGCTCAGTTTTCAATGTAATCATCGACAGCTTTTGTCCAAGTGTATCATGCAAATCACGCCCGATTCGCTGGCGTTCTTGCTGCTTCACCAATTCATCAATCCGACTATGTGCTTTCTCCAATTCTCGCTGGGATTCATTCCATTTTCGTCTTGATGAAATCATATAAGCATTAAAGATGGCGAGCAGAATAGGTACAAGCGACATGGATGTTTGCACTATATTTAAGTCCTTAGCCACGCCATAGACAATCCCAACCACTATATAGACGCCGACAGCCGCGATGCGCTTGCGTCCGGACAATAACGAAATCATATTTGAAGAGAAGGCACTCAGCCAGAAAAAAACCGGTCCGAACATATACACCCAAAAACCAATAATAATCGCTTGCACTATGACGAACACTAGATAGCTGTTACGCCAATAGGACTGGCGATAGACGAATAAAAAGGGAGCAAGCAGAAGGATTGAAAACATACGCTCCATGCCCTCTAAAAAGAACGCCCCTATGAGCGGAAACAACATGTAGATTAAAATAGTATACGGTTCCCTACCTAAACCTTCGGGAAAAACTGCAAATCTCCTGCTCATTAATTCGCCGCCCTTCTATTTATATATCCTCCAACCCAGTAAACCCCTATAAATAGCATCGAATAAAAGATAAGTCCACCCATTTGACCAATCAAGGGATAACCTCCACCCAGTAAACGGAAGGCACCCGCTATCGCGATTGCTCCTGGAGACCCGCTTGCAATAGGTTGCACCCAGCCCGGAAACTGTTCAATCGGAATCCACGTCCCTGCAGAAAACATCACAAATATCCACGTAAAGTTTGCAATACCAGAAACAGTACCCTGTTTCCCAAATGAACTGATGGCCACACCCAACGTCATGAACACCGCGGACACACCGATAAACCATACCGCAATCATACACCATTGCCCTACACTGCCTGGGAGCCCGTGAATCGTCTGAACAAAAACGATTAAGATCACAACCGTGATACTATTCAATAAGAGCTGTGCCATCAGTTTCGCACCTGAAACGACTAATTCGGAAACCGGCAATGCCTTCATAGATGTACGCCAAGGTCTGCTGTTGTCGTATGCAAGTCCAATAGCAAATGTCGTGACAGCTCCCGACAACAAACTGAAGACAAGCATTGCGATAAGTAGATATGCATAGTGCTCTGGTTCATTCGAAAGCGAAAAGATTAGGTAGTAGACGATGGGAAGAACGATGGCATAAATGACAAAATAGCGGTTTCTTAGCATGCGCAACACTTCAATTTTTGTCAACAATAAAAAGGGCTTAGTCATTGCACAACCCCTTCCTTCAACAATACAATTCGATGTGCAAGAACTTCTCTTTCTTCCCTGGAATGTGTAATCAGTAAAACGGCAAGCCCTTCATCAACAGCAAGCTTTAGTTGTTGATAGAAATGTTTTTTCATTTCCTCGTCCATTCCCGCAGTTGGTTCATCCGCAATCAGCACGAGTGGTCTACCTGCCATCGACAATGCAAATGACAGCCGCTTACGCTCACCGCCTGATAATTCATGTGTCTTTTTAAGGAGCATATCTTGCAATAATCCAAGACGGACAAGCTCGTTGAATGAGTAAGGACTTCTATAGAAGGATTGAAATAAACAAAGCATCTCCTTGACCTTCACATTATCCATGAATTCGGCGTGTTGGAACATGAAGCCTATTTCCGATTTCATTTTCCTTCCTAGTGGTTTCCCTGCCAGTAGAATTCTCCCGCTTAAAGGATGGACGATTCCTGCTATAACGGATACGATTGTTGATTTCCCCGCTCCATTTGCTCCACATAGCGCAACTACTTCCCCAGATGCAATTTCCAAGTTAATATCTCTTAACACGTTTTTCCGTTTAAACTCCACAAAAAGATTAATAATTCCCAACATACTCTCACCTCTTACGTTAACTTTACTGATAAAGAGGGTATTCTGTGGAGTACATTGAGTCATTTTTCCTTCATGACAATTGTCACTTTTTCTATACAGATTTGATTTTTGTGAATCCTTTGTAGGGTCTTTGTAAAGATTGTGTAAAGTTTGTGCAGATATCGTCGAAATTTGTAGGTATCTCAAATTGTTTTTGATATGATGGGATTGTTAAAAAATTATTTCCCATACTGGGACGGAGGTACAACAATGTTCAGCTCACGTAAACCTGACCCTTTTTTCATAGCATTATTAACCATTGCTGAAAATGTGCAAGAAGCGGTTCATTATGCCAACGACTTTAAAGTGGTGACAGTTGCCGACTTGAAAGAAGTAAGCATTAAACTTAAAAATTACGAGACGGAAGGTGACACGCTCATCCACGATCTCATTACTAAGCTTAACAAGTCGTTCATGACACCAATTGAGCGGGAAGATATCATGAATTTGGCCATTAAGATGGATGATGTTCTTGATGGTATTGAACATTTTGCAGCACATCTTGAAATGTTCTCTCTTACTGAAATTGATGAGTATGTACAGAAATTCATGGAAAACATTGTGAAAAGTACCGACGAAATCGTTAAAGCGATGAAATTGCTTGCGAGGAAAAAACTTGAAGCGATGCACGATCACGCAGTACTTATTAAAGATTACGAACGAGTTTGTGATGAAGTTTTCCGTACATCGGTCAAACAACTCTTCATTAATGAAAAGGATCCAATTCGCATTATCCAATTCAAAGACATATATGAACAGCTTGAAGATGTCGCCGATTATTGCCAAGATGTTGCCAACACAATCGAATCAATTATTATGCGTAACGCATAAGGGGGAGCCAAATGGATACAATACTTCTCCTTACCATACTAGTCGTTGTTTTCGCACTCGCTTTTGATTTCATCAACGGATTTCATGACACGGCGAATGCCATCGCAACATCCGTTTCGACTCGTGCACTGAAACCGAGAACCGCTATTATGATGGCAGCTGTCATGAACTTCGTCGGCGCTCTCGCTTTTACAGGAGTCGCAAAAACGATTTCAAAAGACATTGTCGATCCATTCGTTCTCGAAAACGGTTCGCTTGTCATCTTAGCGGCACTTATATCAGCAATTGCGTGGAATCTGATTACCTGGTATTTCGGAATCCCATCCAGTTCATCCCATGCTTTAATCGGTTCAATCGCTGGCGCGGCTATTTCAGCAGCAGGTTTCGGCATTTTAAATTACAGCGGTTTCCTAAAAATATTACAAGCGCTTCTTATTTCTCCGTTCATTGCACTTGCAGGCGGCTTCCTTGTAATGTCGATATTCAAAGTGACCTTGAAGAACAAGAATTTATTTAAGGCAAATAAACGAATTCGTTATATGCAAATCGGAACAGCAGCGCTTCAATCGTTTACACACGGTACAAATGATGCGCAAAAAGCCATGGGTATAATTACAATGGCATTGATTGCAGCAGAATTGCAGACGTCGGACGATATTCAGCTTTGGGTCCGGATTGCTGCCGCGACAGCGATGGGGATCGGAACATCAATCGGTGGCTATAAAATCATTAAGACTGTCGGCGGCAAGATTATGAAAATCCGTCCAGTGAACGGCATAGCAGCTGATTTGTCATCTGCTATGATTATTTTTGGAGCGACACTTATCCATTTACCGGTTAGTACAACACACGTCATTTCTTCCGCAATCATGGGTGTAGGTTCAGCTCAACGTGTAAAAGGTGTCAATTGGGGAGTCGCTAGAACGATTGTCACGACATGGATTATTACTTTACCAATTTCAGCAACAATCGCTGCGATTGTCTATCAGATCCTTAACTTGTTTTTTTAATTCAAACATTTCTCTTGCAATGTGCTAATATCCCTGTTATGATAAAGAAGAATTATTTTTGTTCGGCATGATGGTCTCGAATAAATCTTGACCGCTTCAAGACTTGAGCAAGGATAGTAATACAATGTATGCACAAAGCATACGAGGAGGAAACACACATGGAACAAGGTAAAGTGAAATGGTTTAACGCAGAAAAAGGATTTGGCTTCATCGAACGCGAAGACGGAGACGATGTATTCGTACACTTCTCAGCTATTCAAGGAGAAGGCTTCAAGTCTCTTGAAGAAGGCCAAGATGTAACGTTTGAAATCGAGCAAGGCCAACGCGGTCTTCAAGCTACAAACGTAAACAAAAACTAATTTGAATTAACCATTCAAAAGCCATTTCCTTCGGGGAATGGCTTTTTTCTTTGTCCAAAATTAATTGTGGTGACTACTAAGTACTTATAATAAACTGAGCATTGGAGCCTTACTAGGGGTATCAGAAACCCTAAGACTGGAGGGTAGCATCCCCTAGCGAATTCAATGTAATTCTTATTTCAACCTATATACGATGAACTTCCCTCCAGGATGCAACCTATTATTACCTACATAGACTCGTTTAGTAACCGCTTGCGGATTTTCACTCATGCTAGATTCCCTAACCTGTGCCGCCTCCTTCGATAAAAGACATTCCCATCATTTTCCGTTATTATAGAAGAATAGAGTCAATCTATACACAGGAAGGAATGATTGTATGCGTACACTTGCGCGTTTTGTAACAAGCGCACATAAATATATTATCTTTGCATGGATTGCAATCTTCGTCATATTGACGCTATTCGCGATTAAGTTGCCCGGACTTTTAGAAGGTGACGGCTTCCAAACAGATGGCGAACATGCCGCAGTCATGGATATTGTGTCTGATGAATTCGATATGCCGGCAGAAACCATGTTCCTCGTTTTCGATAATGTACCAGATGAAAAAATAGCATCTACACTCACTAACGTAGATAAACTTAAGGTCGCTTCAGAAATTGTGTCACCGCTAGACATCGATACACAGTATAAAAACACTACTTCCTATGCACTTCTTCATTTTGATAACGCGGAGAAAGATATGTCTGTTGTCGTCACGGATATCCGAGAGGCTGTCGGTAATGAAAAAGGAATCACACTTACAGGTGCTTCCGCTATTTCAAAGGACATTAACACTGCTAGCCAACGTGACTTAATGACAGCAGAGGCAATCGGGTTACCGATTGCAATTATTATACTTCTTTTCGCTTTCGGAACTGTCGTCGCTTCATTCGTACCATTAATTATTGGTATTGTAACTGTCGTATCCTCGTTCGGTGTATTGGCCATTCTTGGCGGGAAAATGGACCTGTCCATTTTTGTCTTGAATATCATCCCAATGCTGGGACTTGCGCTTAGTATAGACTTCGCTTTGTTGTTCATCAGCCGTTATCGTGAAGAACGCAAAAAGAGCGACATGCATGAAGCTATCTCCACTACGATTCGAACAGCAGGAAGATCCGTCATCTTTTCCGCTTTCTGTGTGTTCATCGGACTTGGCGCAATGATGCTTATACAGGTCGACATTTTCCAAAACATTGCAATCGGCGGTATGATTGTCGTAGCAATGGCTGTCCTGGCATCTATAACCTTGTTACCTTCCGTACTTATTGCGCTTGGCGACCGGATTGACAAATGGCAGCTATTGAAAGAAAAATCAGCTGAAGCAAACGGTTGGCGCAAATTTGCCAACGCAGTTATTAAGCGTCCCGTTATGATAACAATTGTTGCGTTTATCCTACTCGGTATCGCAATAATTCCAGTGAAAAATATGGATTTAACAATTCCAGCAATTGATTCATTGCCAAAGTCGTATGATACGCGCCAAGCTTTTGAATTGATTGATAAAGAGTTTGGGCTGGCTGACCAAGCCGCTGTCTATGTCATTGCAGAACGTGCGGACGGCTGGGTGGATGAAAAAGGTCTCCAGTCCATGAAAGAACTTGAAAAAGAACTTTCAAACGATCCGCTTGTAGATAAAGTAACGACAATTTTTACTGCAAGTGACATCGATTCCGTCGAACAATGGGAGCAAGCGATGTTGGCGCCTGAAATCGCCGCCGGACTCTCCCCTCTTATTGAAACATTTGTGAAAGACGACAAGCTGATGATTCCTGTGACACTTAGAGCTAATGGCAGTTCAGATGCCGCACAAGATTGGGCGCGCGACTGGTCCGACAAGCAAACGGAGTGGAACTTATCCATCGGCGGACAACCAAAGTTCAATCAGGAAATCTTCGATGAAATACTGGATAAGATTTTGTACGTTCTGTTGGTTATCCTTGTCTCGACGTTTTTCATCCTAATGATTGCTTTTAAATCTATTTTAATACCGATTAAAGCAATTTTGATGAACATCGTCGGATTGGCTGCCACATTCGGTATTCTCGTCTATATTTTCCAGTATGGTCATTTCGGATTGGAAGCAGGCACAATTGCGCTTATCATCCCTGTCATCGTCTTTAGTCTTGTCTTTGGACTAAGTATGGACTACGAAGTGTTCCTCATCTCAAGGATGCAGGAAGAGTATGCGAAGACATTGGATAATGACCACTCAACTGTTGAAGGTCTTGCAACAACAAGTAAGATCATCACGTCTGCGGCACTGATCATGATCGTTCTGACAGGGGCATTCGCCTTTACGGACGTTATGCCAGTGAAGCAGATCGGTGTCGGCATCGCGATAGCAGTCGCCATTGACGCAACGATTATTCGCCTACTGCTCGTTCCAAGCTTAATGAAACTGTTCGGCAAATGGAACTGGTGGTTACCGTTTAGAAAAGGGCCCTATAAGCTAGGAAATTGGCATTAAGAAAAGCGGAAGCAGTCGTCTAGATGCGATAGGCATAAGACGGATCGGCGAAGCGGTGCACTTTACCGCATAGCCGGTTCGACTTATGACCCGAGCATCTGACCACTGGAGCTAGACACCGACTCAGTGGAAAAAACGTATACATTTTAGCTTTAGAAAAAGCACACCAAGGATTAATCCCTGGTGTGCTTTTTCAATTAGCGATAATCAACTTCTTCTATCAATTCAACAACCGTCACAATCGATGCCATCCCATTTTCCATATTATTGACTGTTGCCTTCATCGTGAAATAAACAGCAATAATACTTAATAACGTAATTAGCACAAGGCCGATGACAAGGTTTTTACCTTTCACTGCGCATCATCCTCGTCTTCAACTCTGACGAATTCCTCTTCAATCAAATAGACGTCCGCTTCGTTATAATCACCGAAACTTTCTTCAAGATTCAAGCCGTGATACAAATTCCAGAAGCCTTGCTCTTCCATAAGGATTAGCTCTTCACCTTCATTGTTCACAAACTTTTGTACAATAGCCTGCGGTTCAGGTGCTCCTTCAGATAAAGCCTTGATAGAATCTGCAATAATTTTCCGTAGTTCCTCTTCTGAAGCTTCACGGATATTGACGAGACCACGTTCATCCGTATCATAACCAGGAATTCCCGCTACATAGATAAAACCGTTACCGTTCGGGTGAAGATGCTGAACGACGACTGTTTTTTCATATAAGCTTTCTTCATAATGATAGTTGACCCGTTTCATTGACACATCTTTACGTGTAAGTTCGGGAATTGTTTCGATAATCTGTTGTTTCTCTTCAAATGTCAACATATATGTTCACTCTTTTCCACTCTGATTTCGTTTAAGTATACCATTATTCTTCTTTCACGGATAATCCAAGCACACGTGCGAAGCCAATTGCCTGATCTTTTGACACAATACAGCCTGCAATTTTCGGGAGCGTGACTTCAATCCGGTCATATGTACTATCAGACAAGTCAACACCATTCAAGTCCGTTTCAGTGAAGTTAATATTATCCAGCTTACACAACTTAAATTGCACGTTATTAAATGAGCTTTCATAAATATCGCCATCTGTTAAATTACACTCAGCGAATTCAACTTCCTTCATGCTAGAGAAGCTGAAGTTAATATAGCGCCCATCACATTCCTTGATTAACGTATGCCCCACTTTCGCATTCGCAAAGTCCGCACCCGTCAGTTTCGAATTAACGATTTCACACCTGTGGAACATGGCACTTTGAAAATTAACATTGGATAAATCGCACGTATCAAACACTACATCAACAAATTCTGCTCCCGCTAAATCACTTCCCGCAAACGATACATCTTTAAAGATCACGTCATCGAAAGTCAGTCTTTCACCTTCCGCACCTGTCATATGACCTCCGTCAATGCGGACTTTTTCAATGTATCCTTCATTATCGAGAATCGCTTCCACTTGCATAGCCTTATGAGTAACAGACAACTTCGGTTTCTGTCGTTTACTAACCTTTTTTTTAGTCATAAATGAATCCCCCTTTAGCGCGTCTTCCATTCCATAATAATAATAAATAGTATAACTACCGCAATCGCGAGAATATAAAACCAGCTTGGAACACTGCTAATTCCACCAAACATCTTCCTCGCCCCTTTCTTTACTCAACCCTCTTCACACCTGAAATGACGGTGAAGTCGATTGTAATGTTCTGTATATCCATTCCTAGCGCTTCTTCAATCTTTTCCTCACTCGCGCCCCACGTGAGCGGAGTCATGCGGATAAGCGGTGCAAGAAGCCCCGACGATAACGGGAATACATACGTAATCCGTTCCGTTGTGACAGCGTCATAGTGTTGCGCAAAGCGCGCAACGGGATCCGTATCGCCTGTGCGCTCTTCATCATCATAAAAAACAGCTCGTAACTCCTTTAGATAACCGCTTTCCGGTACTGCTTTCACAAACAATCCATCTGGTTTTAGAAGACGCGTAAACTCTGCGTAATTTGCCGGCGATAAAATATTTAATATAACATCGAATTGGCTTTCTTGGAACGGGCAATTCGCCAGGTCCGCGACACTCCAAATTGAACCTGGATACTCTTTCGCCGCCGCAGTAATCCCCTCTTTTGCAAGATCAATGCCTATTCCAGTTGTTTTACCAGGCAGCTGTGAAAGAATTGCCGACAAGTGCGTGCCTTCCCCGCAACCCGCGTCCAGAATGAAGGCCTGTTCCCGCCCTTCTAGATGCTCATGAACTTTATGTGTAATAAATTCCAGAACCTGATTGAAAAACCCACTGCTCATTACCGTTTTTCTTGCTTCAAATAGCGATTTATCATACTTCGTCACATGTGCCTGCGGTGCTAAATTGACATAGCCATTTTTTGATAAATCGAATGAGTGATTGTCTGCGCAAACGAGCCGCGACTTGTCCTCCATGACCATTCCAGATGCGCAGATTGGACATCTAAATAAATGCGAGTTGCTTTCCATCACTTGTGCATTGAATATTTTTTTTGATATAGTCATACGTTGAAAACCCCGTTCATCATTTGTTCTATTAGTATACAGCTTTTCGACGAGTACTGGAAATGGAGCGAACCCAGTTTATTACCGTCACCATAAATACCTTCATACTGTATTCAACTAGTCCCATGGGGTTACAATAGCAGGTAGGAGGCGATTCCATGAAACGATTATTCCTTTTCATCCTTTTCATTGCTGCACTTTATTTCACAAAACCGTACTGGGAAGAACCAGTCTCACAATATGTCGACATCTCTTTTCTAGAACCTGTCGATGAAAAAATCGATACTCTTTTGACAAAGGAATCCCTCGACACAACAATCCGTTCCATCAGCAACACCATAGATAAAGCACTATCTTACCTAACTTCAAAGACAACTGAAACCGAAGAATCTATCCCTGTTGCAGAAAAACCAGTGTTGGATAAACCCTTGAAAACCCAGGTCTCAATCCACAATATCGAACTTGGTAGCCCACAAGAAAACGTGACAGCTGAACTTGGGGAACCAAAAAATCAATCCATGAACGAATACGGTACCGAATGGTTCACTTATCATGATGGCTATCAAAACTTCGTCATGGTTTCGTTCGATGATAAACAGATAGTGAACGCCATTTATACAAATGACGACCTCATTTCATCAACTGCTGGCATCAAATACGGTTCTTTAAAATCAACGGTGCGCGAAACATTCGGCGAACCGATTAAAGAAATTCGAAAAGGGTTGAACATTTACATGCTACAGGAAAGTGAAGGTTTTGACGTCTTCAAATCAGGCGATACCTACACTTATGTTTTTTATGATTTACATCAAAATGACAAAGTTACAGCCATCCAGCTAATTAACGATTCATTGGAAAAGAAAAAAACCGGCATCTATGCCGGCGGTGATGCAAACTTACGAAACGGGTTCGAACAACAACTTTTCGACTTAACGAATGCAGCGCGCGTCCGTCACGGGCTTTCCATCCTAAAATGGGAGTCAAACGTAGCTGTTACAGCGCGCAAACACAGTGCGGATATGGCAGATAATGATTATTTTAGCCACGAAAACAAGCAAGGGAAATCCCCATTCGATCGAATGAAAGATGACGGCGTCAGTTTCCGGGGTGCAGGTGAAAATCTTGCATATGGCCAATCAAGCAGTATTTTCGCGCATGAAGGCCTTATGAATTCCGAGGGACATCGTGAAAATATTTTGCTAGATACTTACAGCCACCTGGGTACGGGCGTTTCGTTCAATGATAAATTGCAGCCTTATTATACAGAGAACTTTTTGCTAAAATAAGCTCCATTTAGGATTAATGGGTCATATTCAAGGAATTGGATAGACTATTAAGCATAATGGAGGGGATTTATCAATGAAAGCTGTTACATTCCAAGGTGCAAAAGATATTAAAGTAAAAAAAGTGGATGACCCAAAAATTGAAAAGCATGATGACATTGTCGTCAAGGTAACTTCTACTGCCATTTGCGGATCAGATTTGCACATCTATTTGGGCGCTATACCGACGCATAAGGACTATGTCATCGGCCATGAACCGATGGGTATTGTCGAAGAAGTCGGGCCCAATGTGACGAAAGTAAAAAAAGGGGATCGCGTCGTAATCCCGTTCAATTTGGCATGCGGGCATTGTTTTTATTGTGACCATGAAATGGAAAGTCAATGCGACAATTCGAATCCGAATCCCCATGTGGACACGGGCGGTTATCTTGGATTCACCGAACGCTACGGCAATTACCCAGGCGGACAAGCCGAGTATTTACGTGTTCCTTATGGCAACTTTACACCGTTTGTCATCCCTGAAACATGTGAGCTCCCTGATGAAGCCCTTCTTTTCACGTCGGACGTCCTGCCGACAGCTTATTGGAGCGTAGAAAATGCGGGTGTTAAAAAAGGTGATACGGTCGCTGTCCTCGGATGCGGGCCAGTCGGTCTTATGGTTCAGAAGTTTGCTTGGATGAAAGGCGCTAAACGTGTGTTGGCAATCGATCACGTTCCATACCGCCTAAACCATGCTGTTAAAATGAATAAAGTGGAAGCACTGAACTTCGAAAAATTCGACGATATAGGCAGCCACATTAAAGAGATGACCAGCGGCGGGGTCGACATAGTCATTGATTGTGTCGGAATGGACGGTAAAAAGAACATGCTTGAGAAAGCTGGACAGAAATTGAAGCTGCAAGGCGGAACATTAAGCGCTATTGATATCGCTTATAAATCCGTTCGAAAGTTTGGGACCATCCAGCTAACAGGCGTTTATGGTTCCCTTTACAATATGTTCCCTCTCGGCAATCTTTTCGAACGCAATATTACGCTAAAAATGGGACAAGCGCCTGTCATTCATTACATGCCGATGCTTTTCGATAAAATCACGAAAGGCGAATTCGACCCGACAGAAATCATTTCCCACGTGGTCCCACTTGAAGAAGCTGCTACCGCTTATCAGCGTTTTCACGATCATGAAGATGAGTGTATTAAAGTCATATTGAAGCCTTGAATGAAAAACCGGTGGATGCACATCTTAGTGATGTATCCGCCGGTTTTTTGTGGTCTAAAGTATACTTTTCATGACTATCCCTTACTTCTTTTTAATAACCGCACAGGCAATTCGATCACCTGAGTTACCCGATGGATCCGTTTTGTAGTCATCTACTTTTTCATGAATAACAAGCGAACTGCCGTCAGCATCAAGAAGTGAGTTCTTAACGTCTGGCTTTAGCGTAACTAATGCAGTCGTCACTTCAGCAGTGACCTTACCATCTGCATCGACTTCGAGGTTCGGTAGATCACCTAAATGAAACCCTTTTGGATTATCAAACCCGTGTTCTTTATGTCCCGGATTGAAATGGTCTCCTGCAGATTTAAAATCAGGTGGTGTACACACAGCCATTTCGTGAATATGAACGCCATGTTTGCCTGGCGACAATCCTTCAGCCTGGATATTGATTGTCACACCGTCGATTCCTTCAACAAAGTTGGCTTCACCAATTTTATCCCCTTTCGTGTTCAAAATCGGTGACATCACCGACTGGACGCTTTCTCCAGTGACTGGTAATTTCACTCCATTCTTTCCACACCCACCAGCAATCAATAGCGCAGACAACATAATGGATAGTACAATTTTTTGTTTCAATATAATTCCTCCTCACTATCTCTTTACTAAGGAGGATGGCTTTAATTCATTTTAATATGTATGGAAAGTAGAATTATTTTCCTATCTAAGTTGAAATAATGATTCCCTTCAATTACGCTTCAGCGCTTAGGGAGTGCCTTCACTCCCTTTTTACACGTATTCATATGTTCAATTATCTATATCTTATAGTTTCTTCTGCGATTGCTTAAACACAGATCGGGTTAACACACCAGGAAACTAATTCCATATCACTTCGTCTTACCTTTGACAGAAAGGGTGGAAATCGCATGTCTTTCTTGACAATTACAATGTCTTTAGCTGATTTGCAAAGTTATTTGAATAAAATTGATGAATTGTTAATCATCGGATTGCTATCAAGTATTGTCTTTATTTGGAGAAGTAAAAAGCTTGGAATAGCTCAGTATTTACTTTACATCATCTCAGTTATGTCGATAGGTGTTGCTGGCTATACTGGAATTCTTGGTGGAATCCTAGCCGATGAATTAAATTTGGGTGGAACCATCGTTCGTGAACTAATCGTTATTTCACTAGGTATCTTCACTATATTTTATACACTTGAAAAATCGGCAAATGATACAAACAAGTAAAAAAACCGCTACCAATTCCAGTTTACGTCGAATTGGCGGCGGTTTATCTCTTTTATTTAATTAACTTTAAAACAGTTCCTTCGCTAATAAACGATAAACATCCAAGCGTTTCTTTTGCGAATGAGGAATGCTGCAAATCATGGCTTCATCAAATCCGTAATGCTCCTGCTCTGTTTGTAACAGCGTCGCAATCTCTTTAGCTGTTCCCACTAAATGCAGTTTACGATTTTCTTTAATGGTCATACGATCCATTTCCGTCAACGGATAATCTTGGGCCTCTTCAGGTGTTAAGGATTGCCCGAGGTGACCTTTCATTAGCATTAAACGGGCAATGTCCTGAGGTACAGCTTCGAATTCAGCCTCTTCTTTTGTTTCAGCTACCGTTACCATATAGGACACATTGATTTCCGGTTTTTCCAAGAACGCCGAGGGTTGGAAATTCTTTTTATATGCATCTAAAATCTCTTTAGTCATACCGCCGTTGAAGAACTGCGCAAACGAATAGCCTACACCCATCCGACCTGCCTGGATTGCGCTGTTGCCGCTCGAACCAAGCAACCATGCTTCCGGTAAAACGATAGTAGAAGGGGTTGCGATTGTTTTGTTGTACAAATTGTCTTCCGGCACTTCATCGTTAATCAATTGGAGTGCCGTCTCAAATTTCTCATACATATCATTGACCATCGGTTTGCGGCCTTCTGATAATGCATAAATGGCTTGGTTATCCCCGCCCGGCGCGCGACCGACACCAAAGTCAATTCGACCAGGAGAAAATGCACTCAATGTTTTAAACACTTCAGCTAGTTTCAATGGCGAATAATGCATCATCATTACACCGCCTGTACCAATACGAATGTTTTTCGTTTTGGCAGCCAAGTGAGCTGCTGTTACTTCGGGTGCTGAACTTGCAAATGATTTTGTTCCATGATGTTCAGCCATCCACATCCGATGATAGCCTAATTCATCTGCCAAGATAGCCAGTTCTTCTGCTTTTTTCAAAGCACCTGGGGCAGTATTTCCACTAGTAACAGGTGCTTGATCTAGTATACTTAATCTCATATGTTTAACGTCCCTTCTCTTGGCGAAGCTTCTCAGGTGTGACATCTTCCCCAAGTGGGTCAATCACAGTTATACCTGAAACAGTGTTCAGAACTTGCCCACGAATTTCTCGTAAGTAGTCTTGCTGCAATACTGTTTGTTCAACCATTTCGGCATTTGTCAAACCTTCTTCACGTTGTTTTTTTGCTAGCTCATTAATGCGGTCTAAGTCTTTAATCATTTTTTCTCCCTCTTCCCCTATCATTTACTTTTCAATGGCTTCACTTCTCAATTGATGGAAAGTGAGGAAGTACATATTCCCCTATTTCCTGAATTACATCTTCCACGGGGCGGTTACCCGTTTTCAAACCCAATATAACATGATTAACACCAATATTTTGTAAAGCATACAAGTAATCGATTAGAAACTTATGACCTGACCTAAAGCCTACTTTTATAGGTACTGGGTTCGGTGCGGCCAACGGATTCTCTGATAAGTCGATAACCAATGGTTGTATAAATGGTTTAAACTCACCCGTTGCCTGTCGCCAAAGTTTGATCATTTCACGCTGGCGATTCGCTTCTTGCGCATAAAACATCCAGCCATCCATATGTTCTGCCAGCCATTCAGTCGTTTGACCAGAATAGCCTGTTGCTAAAACGGGGATATCGGCTAAGACAGGCTTGGGAATAATATCCCCTTCTGTCATGCCAACCCTTTCTGTATGAACCTGTGGGTATGATTCTTCCCACACTTTTTTCATGACCGTTAACGACTCCCGAAACAATTCTGCCCTATCATTACGCTCCACTTTAAATGCGGGAAATTCGATTGGGCGGTCACCAGTTGCAGCGCCAAACAAGAAACGTTGATTAGACATTTTATCCAAAGATGCAGCTGATTTGGCTAAGTGCAGGGGGTGACGTAATGTTGTGACGACACTTGCAGTACCAAGCGCGAGTTTATTCGTATGTGCTGTTACATAGGCGAGAAAAATAAAAGGATCATATATAACACCTGCATCTCCAAATTTAGGATCGAATAACGGAGAATCTCTAACAAACAAAGAAGCAAATCCTAGATCTTCTACTTTTTTCACAAGCGTCATTTGCTCTTTCAAATCCATCTTGGGGAGACTTCCAGCATCCGGCTCCAAAGGAAACATAAACCCAAGCGTTAATTTGTTTTCCTTAAACGTTCGTGCAAAACCATTATGTGATTGGAATTTCCCCATAATGTCATCCTCCTAGCTGCCACACTTTTCAATCACAGAACCATTTTTTCGCGAATCAATTCTTGTAGAAATTCCACTTTCTCTTGATAGCGCTCTGTCTGAATTCCATCTGATAGGGATGCGATTGTTTCACGCTTCAGTACGAATTTCCAAACCGATTCAGCTTCTCCCATTAAGTCCGTTAACAAACAACCTGTATCTTCTTTTTCCAAATCAAGCATGTCGTCGAGAATCCCGCTCGCGGAATAAAGGGATTGCTGACCCTCTATTGCGAGATAAATATCGTATATCCGAATCTCTTCGGGCTTTTTCTTTAATTTGAACCCGCCTTTTACACCTGACACAGAAGTAATCAAGTCTGCACTGACCAGTTTTCTCAACAACTTTTGAAAATATGTTGGTGAGGTTCCCAGTTGCTGGCTGATTGCATCTCCTGGTAGTACTGCTCTATCCGGCAGCATGTTTAGCATGAGAATCGCATAAACAGACTGCTCAACGCCTGTTTTCATTTGCATAAAATTCGCCTCTTTTATTAATCTAATGTAGATATTCATTATCCTCTTTATCGAATTTTATCTTACAGTACTCGTAAAGTACATTTATTTGATTGTAATAAAAACCGCTGCCAACTCCAGTTTCGTGGAATTAACAGCGGTTTGTCATCTATGCAAGTATCAATTTTTCAAGATCCATTGGTGCAATATATGTACCGTCTTTATAGACGCGCATATTCCCACCGGAAATTTCGTCAATCAGCATGATTTTACCTGATTCAGCGTCGCGTCCAAACTCGAGTTTAATATCATACAAGTCAAGACCTTTTGCTGCAAGTTCAGCTCTAACTACGCCTGAAATCTCTTTCGTTAATGCTTCGAGCGTAACGTATTCATCAGTTGTCAATAGACCAAGTTGTGCTAGTCCATCCTTGTTTATCGGCGGGTCGTTACGGTCATCGTCTTTGAGCGTGACTTCTACGAAGGCATCCAAAGGTTGTCCTTCTTCACAGTACGCACCGTATCTACGTAAGAAGCTTCCAACAGCGCGGTATCTGCAAATCACTTCAAGGCCTTTGCCGAATACCTTCGCTGATCGTACTGTCATCGTTACTTCATCAATATTAGCATCTACATAATGAGTAGGAATATCTTTATCCGCCATTTTTTCAAAGAAATATTTCGTCATCCGAAGTCCGGATTGCCCCGCGCCTTCAATCGATAAGCCAACTGTGTTCGCGCCAGGATCGAAAACCCCGTCTTCTCCGGTTACATCATCTTTAAATTTCAGTAGTACATTGTTGCCGTCCAATTTGTATACATCTTTCGTCTTCCCTTTATATATGAGTTCCATGCGTCTGTTCCCTTCTATAGTAGGATGAACGTTCACCTTTAGTATAATTGAGAATCGTCATAAGAAAAAGAGTTTTTCTTAAATATCGGTTAATGTTCTTTCTACCACGCCAAAACTGTACGATAGTAGACAAATTCTCATAATTGAAAGACAGTATATATGTTGAACAAATGAATACGGCGTATGCGCTTTACAAGGGCTTTTGGGAGGCTACTGAAAAAAACTTGTACTTGAAATGAATTAGGATTCCCCCTAATACCGCTTCGGCGCTTTGTGGATGCCTCCCGCGATAAGCCAGAAAGGAAACCACTTTCAGTCTTATCGCTCCGGCTACCACGAAGACGCGCCTGCGCTAGATAGTCTATGTGAGAAAGAGCTTTTCATTATCTGCGATGAAAACTGCAACCCGGAGTGTGTCTTTCTTGATTAGAATTAGTAGCAAAAAATAAGCACATTATAATCTCGGCGTATACATCTCAAAATCACATTTCTCTCGATAATGAACATCCTAGCGCAGGCGCGGCAAAGGCATCCCCAAAGCGCCAAGCGTTCTACAATCCCCCCCCCAATTAATACTCTCTCCTTATTGAGCGCCACAGTAAATTTAGTGGGATTCTTTAATTCAACATATACAGGTAAAAAATTTCTCCCTTACACAACCTAATAGCCCATTTTTAATAATTCCCACTCGTCTACTTGCATATAATTGTTGTATACTTATTGTAGTAAATCTATGCTTAATCGAAAGTGAGTGGAAATTCATGGGCCGTAAATGGAACAATATCAAAGAGAAAAAAGCTTCAAGAGATGCGGACACGAGTCGCATTTATGCTAAATTCGGACGCGAAATTTATGTAGTAGCGAAGCAAGGCGAGCCTGATCCTGAATTGAATCAAGCGCTAAAATTTGTCGTAGAACGCGCAAAAACATATAGTGTACCAAAAGCGATTATTGACCGGGCAATTGAAAAAGCAAAAGGTGGTTCAGAAGAAAACTTTGACGAGCTTCGCTATGAAGGATTCGGACCAAATGGCTCGATGGTTATTGTCGATACACTGACAAATAACGTCAATCGTACAGCATCAGAAGTACGCGCCGCATTCGGTAAAAATGGCGGTAATATGGGTGTCAGCGGATCCGTTTCCTATATGTTTGATGCGACTGCAGTTATCGGAATTGAAGGTATGTCCGCCGACGACGTTCTCGAACTTCTAATGGATGCGGACGTCGAAGTGCGTGATATTCTAGATGAAGAGGAATCGGTCATCATCTATGCTGAGCCAGACCAGTTCCATGCTGTACAGGCAGCTTTAAAAAGTGCTGGTATTACAGAATTTAACGTCGCTGAAATAACAATGCTTGCACAAAACGACTTGACTCTGTCACCAGAAGCTCAAGCACAATTCGAGAAAATGATTGATGTACTAGATGATTTGGAAGATGTTCAACAAGTGCATCATAACGTCCACTTAGACGACTAAGCGCAACTGTTCATCCTTCCATTCATTCCGTTGACGTGCTATGCTACTAATAGATTGACAACTTCATAACATATTCGACCATTAGGGGAATCCTTTTAAAGGACTGAGAAACGAGTTCCACTCCGCTACCCTTATCACCTGAACAGGTTTGTACCTGCGTAGGGAAGTGGCGTGTCTTCCTATCAGTGCATTCTAATGCCATCGACAGACCACTTTCCATACCTGGAAAGTGGTCTTTTTTTATGAAGAAAAGCGGAAGGCGCCGTTTAGCCCCGAAAAGCGCTGGAAGGCTTGACGATAAAGGCGCTCTTTGCCTTTTCGGCAAGACTGAAGCGACTCGAGGGGCTGGCGCCTGGAGTCTAGACAACAAGAAAAGCAGAAGGCGCCGCTCAGCTCCGACAGGCATAAGACGGTTTACGAAGAGGGCGTCCTTCAGCCCTCGCAGTAAAACGACTTATGACCCGAGGGGTTGGCGCCTGAAACTAGACCCTATTCCCAGGTGAAAACATATACTATTTCTTTTCGATAAGGAGGAGTTCGATGAAGATAATTGCCGTAACAGATGACAAAATGGAACGTAGCCAATTGCTTGATACATTGCTAGCAATCGAACCTTTTATCGACGCAGCCATCTTACGTGAGAAATCGAAAATGGATTCAGAAATAATAGCGTTGATTCGACAATTAATCGAATCTGGCTTTGATTCAACTAAACTAATTGTCCATGGGCGAACGAATGTCGCTTCAATTACCGGGATTAACAAAGTTCAACTTCCCGGATACGGCGAACCGCTAACGCTACTCAAAAAAAAATTCCCGGCTATCTCCTTCGGCAGATCTGTCCACTCTTATGGTGAAGCTGAAACTGCTTATAAAGAAGGTGCTGACTGGATTCTTTATGGTCATTTATTCGAGACAAGTTCAAAAGTCGGCCTCCCTCCCCGTGGAACCAATGAGCTTTTTCAAATCGTCGAATCCCTACCAATTCCTATCTACGCAATTGGTGGAATTCAGCCCCATCACCTTCCGCAATTAAATCAAGGCGGAGTTGCAGGAATTGCAGTGATGTCGTCCATTTTTGGCAGTGACAATCCTGAAGTTGCCACAACAGCCTATAAGGATGCCAACCATGTCACAACCAGTTGATGTTGTCGTTATTGGGGGAGGGATTATTGGTTGCAGTACAGCTTATTATTTAGCAAAAGAGGGTTTGTCAGTTCACCTTGTTGAACGCGATAAAATCGCTCAAGGCACTACTCGGGCGGCTGGCGGCATGCTTGGTGCACACTCTGAATATTTGAATGACACCTTTTATTCATTCGCGCAAGAAAGTCAGGTACTGTATTCAGAATTCCAACGTGATGCAGGGGTTGACTTCGGTTATACAACTGGTGGTATTGTTCAGTTTGCTTGTTCCGAAGAAGAACGAATTGCCCTCTCCCGTTGGAAAAACGCAGTTCATCTTTCAGCTGAACAAGTTCGCGAACGAATTCCACATGTCGCCCCTCCTGCTTTTGGTGCGTATCTTTTTGAAGAAGACGTTCATGTTCATCCTGAAAAGGCTTGTCTGGCATATTGCGCAGCGGCTAAAAGTTTGGGCGCTACTGTTTCAGAACAGGCCACAGTCGATGAAATCACACTGTTAAATGGCGGCTATCAGATACGCATTGCGTCGTCCGTTATCAACGCAAAACATCTAGTCATTGCAAGCGGTGCAGCGAGTGCCAAGCTTGTGTCAGGGCTGCAAATGACCGCAGTGAAAGGCCAATGTATGCAACTCAATGCGGTAGGCATGCAATTACCTTATACACTTTTCCATAAAGGCTGTTACGTAATTCCACGCTCGGGTGGAACGCTCGTCATCGGGGCCACGATGGAATACGGACATACAGACTTGCAGATAACTGATGCCGGTAATTTGGCATTAAGTGCTATTGCGGAACGTTTTATACCTGGTCTTTCCCGCCTTCCTGTTATGAACAGATGGGCAGGTCTACGTCCAAAAACCGTTGACGACTTACCGTATATCGGTCGGATTCCAGGGAATGAAAATATGTATATTGCAGCTGGTCATTTCAGAAATGGGATTTTATTGGCGCCTGCAACCGCCTGCTTGATTCGTGATTTGATCATCGGAAATGAAGTGAATACAGAACGGATTAAGGCATTTGATCCGAAAAGGGGGATTTTTCATGAAGCGAACAATCGAACTGAACGGCAATCGGTATGACATGCCCGCAGAAGTTGAAAATGTGCAGGAACTGCTTGGGCATCTGGAACTTGCGGAACGCATCGTCATCGTGGAAATGAACCGAGATATTCTTGCGAAAGACGCATATGACAAACCGATCAACGACTGCGACCAAATAGAAATCATTCACTTTGTAGGAGGAGGATAATTATGCTAACAATCGGCAATAAAACATTCAATTCAAGACTATTACTAGGTACAGGAAAATACCCGTCATTTGATGTGCAAAAAGAGGCAGTGCGTGTATCGGAGTCAGAAATTCTTACGTTCGCAGTAAGACGTATGAATATCTTCGAGCCATCACAACCAAATTTCTTGGAACAACTCGATCTTTCGAAATATACACTATTACCAAATACAGCGGGCGCAAAAACAGCGGAAGAAGCGGTACGCATCGCGAAACTGGCGAAAGCATCAGGACTTTGTGACATGATTAAAGTTGAAATCATCGGTTGTGACCGATCATTACTCCCGGATCCAGTAGAAACACTTCGGGCAACTGAAATGCTGTTAGATGAAGGATTCATCGTCCTGCCTTATACGTCAGATGATGTTGTGCTCGCACGTAGGTTATGCGAAATGGGCGTTCATGCAATCATGCCAGGCGCATCCCCTATCGGATCAGGGCGCGGTATTTTGAATCCACTTAACTTGTCGTTCATCATTGAACAATCCAATGTACCCGTTATTATCGATGCAGGAATTGGCTCGCCGAAAGATGCAGCTTATGCAATGGAGCTTGGCGCTGACGCAGTTTTATTGAACACAGCGGTATCAGAAGCTGGAGATCCGATTAAAATGGCCCTTGCCATGAAGCTCGCGATTGAAGCGGGACGACTCGGCTATGAAGCAGGCCGGATGCCGATGCGCGATTATGCGGTTGCAAGTAGCCCACTGGAAGGACTTGTAACGAATTGATTGAAAAATATTCACGTCAGGCATTATTCGCTCCAATTGGCGATGTCGGCCAAAAAAGGATTCGTAAAACTAGTATTTTCATATTAGGTGCCGGCGCGCTTGGCTCATCCGGTGCCGAAATGCTCGTCCGTGCAGGCGTTGGACGTGTAACGATTGTGGACCGGGATATTATCGAGTCGACCAATCTGCATCGCCAGCAATTGTATACGGAACAAGACGTCATTGAGCAATTGCCAAAAGCAGTTGCGGCGGAGAAACGATTGACGGCGATTAATAGCGATGTAGCTATAACAGGTATTGTAGTCGATGTAACGCCACAAAACGTCCTCGATCTAATGACCGACCATGATTTAGTATTGGATGCAACAGACAATATTGAAACACGGCTGCTAGCGAACGATGCAGCGCTGAAACTCGGCATCCCCTTTTTCATGGGGGCATGTGTCGGAAGTTATGGCCTAACGTTTCCGATTGGCATTCAAGACAACCAGCCGTGTCTACATTGCTTGCTAGAAACATTGCCATCACAGACATTAACATGTGATACAGTCGGCGTCATCAGCCCGGTTGTGGTTACTACAGCGGCTCGGCAAGTTACTGACGTGTTGAAATATATAACGGGAACACCTTTTGGACCGAAACTCGAATCTGCTGATTTATGGACAGGCGACCGCGCTTCAATTGGAGTTGCAAGCATGAAGAAAGCCGGTTGCCCAAGTTGTTCCGAAAATGCAGTATATCCGTTCCTTTCTGCTCGTGAGTCTATGAAAACAGCGGTGCTTTGTGGACGTGACACCGTTCAATTATCTTGGCCTAAAAGTAGAAAGTTTGAACTCCTCCCTTTTGCCGAATCAATTCGCGGAAGCGTCTCAAAATTAATTCACAACCCGCATCTCGTCGCCTGTGAATACAACGGTCACCGCATCGTGCTGTTCCGTGACGGTCGCATGCTTGTACATGGAACGAAAGATATTGTAACTGCGAAGAAAATTGCTGCCGGGTTGCTAGGATAATTGTTGAATGAAAAAAGAGCATAGCTTTTATGCTCTTTTTTCAGTACCCCCTCGTATAGGTAAACCAAATGGTCCCCCCTAATTGCGAAAACTAAAAATGGTGAACAACTGAATACCTACATAAACTAAGCGAATGCGCCTTAACAGGAATAGCTGGAGCCACGAGATCGGCTAGTGGTTTTTCTACTGGCTTATCGTGGGGGCATCCCCGAGCGCCACAGCGAATTCAATGGTATTCTTTACGTCAACTTATAAAATACAATTCCCGCCATATACATGCTATAAGGACAGCTTTTTAATAATGCTAGCAGTACTTCCCCTCCCCACTCTCATCAAACACAACATAAATTCCCTCCAACAGGAATTTCATCAAACGTTTAAGGGTACCATTTCTATATATGGTTCGTTACAATGGAAGTTCTAACAAGTTATTTCATCTTTATTGAAAACAACAGGAGGTTGTCATGTTTTTCTTAGAAGCAAAACGCATTATTGTCGTTATCTTTGGTTCCTTGTTACTTGCAATCTCGCTTAACTTCTTTTTAATCAATGCAAATGTCTATGCCAGCGGATTTGCGGGTGCTGCGCAACTGACATCTAGTGTATTAAATGATTTCATCGGCGTTGAGATTAGTACAGGAATATTATTGTTACTATTCAATATTCCCGTCTTTATATTAGGATGGTACAAAGTAGGTAAAGGATTTACCATCTATAGCATCGTTTCCGTTATCTTTGTTACAATTTTCTTAGAACTCTTACCTGTCCTATCTCTATCAAACGATATTATTCTAAATGCCGTGTTTGGCGGTGTAATTGCAGGTGTAGGAGTTGGGATTTCGATGAAACTTGGGGCATCTACAGGCGGAATGGATATTATCGCTATGGTCCTATCACGCTTACAAGATAAGCCTATTGGAACCTATTTTTTACTGCTGAACGGTATCATAATCGTCTTGGCAGGTTTTCTGTATGAACCGGAAAACGCATTATATACGATGTTAGCATTGTATGTAACTACAGTTGTGATTGACGCACTCCATACACGTCACGAAAAAGTGACCGCAATGATTGTTACACAAAAGGCAGACGAATTACAGCATGCGATTCATCAGAAAATGGTACGTGGCATAACGATTCTTCCCGCAAAAGGTGCGTATTCAAAAGAGGATAAGCATATGCTTTATCTTGTGATCACTCGTTATGAATTATATGATTTGGAAAAAATAATTAATGAAATAGATCCAAATGCGTTTACGAATATTGTTCAAACTGCTGGTGTTTACGGATTCTTTAGACGTGAAGGCGATCAAGTTAAATAAACCTATAACACTGAATTCCATATAAGTTGAAATAAAGATTCCCTTCAACACCGCTACGGCGCTCGGGGATGCCTGCCCCCCCTTGTAAGGCGCCTTCACTCAGTTAACATAGGTGTTCATTTGTTCAACATATACAGTACTAAAAATGACCAGACATCAATTGATGTCTGGTCATTTTTAGTAGATACCGATTTTACTTCGAACCAGCTTGCCAACTCATTCCCCATCCATAAGCCTGGTCCATCTTGGCATGCCCTGGAAAATAGTCGACAAGTCTTTTGACGCTAAACGTCTCGTTTTGTACATTTTCAATCATTGCAATTGCACACATAATTTGTCCGTTGCGGTGCTCATCAAGCTTGACGACAATATCTTCTCCACCGCCGTATGTCAACTTGACGATCCCGCCCGCTTCTGACCAATTTGCAGCGCCCTCATAAATGAATGCATACACAAGCACGCGTTTAATATCTTTAATACGGGAACCGTTGATACGTAGATTTTCTCCGCCTGTCGAAGCCCCCGTACGATCGTCATGGTCAAGCTGAATATATGGACCATCTTTCAACGAACCAAAAGCATTACCTAGTGCCTGAACACAGCCCTTTTCTCCTGAATTCAATTCATACAGGCAACCAAGATCTAAATCAAAGTTTTTCTGTCCGCCACCAAACAGCGAGGATAGGAATCCGCCACTTTTAGCCGCTTTGGAGTTTTGATTCCAGTTCAAGTTAACTAGAATCTCACCTACATCATTTCCTTTTTTCGTTAAATTTATGGACTGCCCTTTTTTCTTCAGTTCGATCATATCGGTTCCTCCAGTCACTTACCGAAATTTTTCATACTGTCCTGTAGCTGTGCAATCCGTTTCATGCCATCTTCCCTTGTACGTTTGTTTTCATCTTCAATAGCTCTCGTTTCCTCGAGCCCTTTCACGATTGTGCTCCAACTTTCTTCAATCGTTTCAATTTTAATACTCGGACCTCCTGCAGTACGGGCAATTTCCACACTTTGTCTAGCGATATTCTGCGAGTTTTTTAGTAACATTTCATTTGTTCTTTTATCAAGTTCATCCATAGAATCTGCCACAAGTTTTTGACGTTTCGCAGCAACCGCTTGGATGATACCGTTTTTAAATATTGGAATCGTTGTAATGAATGCAGAATTGATTTTCCCAATAAGTTTCGTATTACCGCGTTGTAAGACCCGGAGCTGGGGTGCTGTCTGCAACGCGACCATTCTTGCCATTTCAAGGTCATAGACCCGCTCTTCAAGCGACTGTATCGCATTATTCATAGTATCTAATTCCATCTGCGCTAATTGATCGCCGCCTGCTGATCTTTGTTCAAGACCTGGAACGAGCGCCCGCAGCTCTTCAGCTTTAATCTGCCCAGCTACAACATACTTTTCAAGTGCCATGTAATAGTTATAGTTTTGGTCATACATTTCGTCCATATTGGTCGTTGAACGAATCATTTCGTCTTTATACTTTGAAATTTCGATGTGTATGCCTTCGATTTCCTTGCCGAGCGTTTGGTATTTGCCGAACACTTTTTCAATTAATTTATCTCCACGCTTGAAAAACTTGCCCAAAAAACCTTTTGGCTCGTCAAAGTCATTTTTATCGAATTTATCCATCGTTTTCCCAAGTTGTTTCAACATCTCGCCTGAATCAGTTACACTCGATGAACGCATGGAAGCCAATATGCGATCAGCAAAAGTGGAAATTTCAACGGCCGGTTCTTTCCCAAATTCTAATAATCCGGTCTGGTTTCTAGTATCGATTGACCGGACTAAATTTTGAACCTCTGGATCCTGTCGTAACTGTAAGCGTAGTGCTTCCGCTTTGTTTTCCGTCAATACTTCCACTTCATAATTCTTTGTTTCTTCCATGCCATTCAATCCCTTCCGTTAAAAAGTCGATTTAAAAAACCGCTTACAATTGATGCATCCTTTTTATTCTCCTGAAAGGATAGATCGAACACCATGTCTTCCAGCATATGATGATCAAAATATTCTTTCCCAATAAAGTGCTCCAGATCATTGTGACCGGGTGGATTATATAAGATAATATCAAGTCCAATTTCATTCAACAGTAACAGTAATGCTGCATCTGCCCTAGACAAAATACCATTAACTTCATTGTTATATAAAATCACTTTTGGAACCTCTTGCGCATAATCAAACGTTTGCAAAAGGTTGATCAATTCTTCCGGTATGGAAGTTGCCTGTGTGAACAAATAGAGAGAGACTTGTTCCGGTGTTTCCCCCGGTTGTGCCTTCATCTTCGAATGGGCGCAAATCCTTGAAATGGCCGCCGCGAGTCCTAGTTGAGCACCGTCATGTAGTTGACCGTACTGCCACCAGTTGCTTTGCATCATTTTTTCCGGGACCAAACGACCATCTTTGCCAAGTGCATGCTGGTAATGATATTGGTTATTCGCTTTCGTTTCTTGTATGAATGGGAATTTTTTCACTACTACACAATTCGGTTGGCTAGTGAGCCGATGCATTTTATCCCAATATTCTTTTCGGCTGGTTGAAACGCCGGAAACTTTCGCGAACAATGCGGGTATCTTCACTTCATCCCCATTGGCAGAGAAATTTGGTCGTATAAATGCCTTTTCTTTCGCCAATAGAAAAATCTCGTCATATGTCGTTTTTAATGTAACTGCCACGGGGAGATGGTTGCGGAATTGCCATGGCTTATAATAAGCAGAACCTTCATGGTGAAGTACGTGATCGATTTCTTTCGAAGCACGGTATGCGACTGTCCCTTGTCGTTTCGGTTCTTCTTGCGGAAAAGGTTGGATTTTCATGGTGGTCGGATATTCCGTCAAGAAGGACCAGTTGTTGTCAGGATCAAGCTCTTTAAAATCGTCTTTTCCTTCCGGATGAAGAATGACAACATCCATTCCCAATAAGATTGTATAGAACAGAAAATACATCTGACTTTTGTTCATATCGCCGTACCAGATAATGTGTGGGATATCCTTATCGATCGGTGTTCCCTTGACCCATGGATCAATATGATTCCACGTCCATTTGATGATATCAAGAAAAACTCGTCGGAATTCCGGATGATGAAATGCACCCGCATGATTTTTCTTGAATAGTTCAAATACCTCAATGAGTGTTGACCGGATTAATCTATTGAAATCAGGGTCTTCGCCGTATTTTGGAAGCAACTGTGCCCCCTCCAAAAAAGCTACAAAGCGGTTAATCGATAGATTCGGTTTTTCCTGAATAAGATCATAAATTCGCTGGATGGCTTGAAATCGTTCTGGTGGCATGTTCTTATCAAGTGTTTCAGATAATACATACACACCAGGGGCCTGGCTCGCTGTGTATAATTCAATCATATATTCTGTTTCATCAAAACCTGATCCGACAATACGTGTAGCAATCTGACTGTATTGTATACGTTCTTCTCCCAATTGATAATCAGGGCGGGTAGCAATTGGCTTGCTGAGTTCGGTTGCCCAATTCGAGTATTCAACCTTCTTAAGTATCAGTTTCCTTATCATCTTCACTCCCCCCAATCACCTATTTTTTTGCGTCAATGGAAGGGGCGTAGTCCGATATCGTCAACGGATTCCAGGAGTTAATTGGAGACGCTTCGAAAGAATAGCTTCAATGATTTCCTCCGATGCCAAAATCCCTGTTTTTTGTGTCAGTCCTAGATGACCAAATTTAGCTGCCGCTTCCCCGTGCCGTGGTATCAGACCAAACTCCGCCTGTTCAATCAAGCAGACATCCAAATTGGAATCCCCTGCCGTATAAACCGTTTGCTTTCCTTCTTTTTTTGCAACATAGTCCACCGCATCCCATTTATTGATGAATGATGGAATGAAGTAAACTTTTCTGCCTTGAACTGAAAATGCCCAGTCATGCGCTGCCGCCCACTGTGAATAATAATTGATCCGCTCAGCTGATAGCGGTGGGTCAATAATCAAGTACACAAAAAATCGCTCTACCACACGAATGGATTTCAACCAAGACGCATCCGCAGTCTCTTCTATTTTCCGCTTCACATCATCCACTGAAGCGGTACTTCCATCTATTTTAGTACGGATATAATCCTGCCAGTGCGTATCTATATGTCCATCTTTCAGCACAACGCCGCCATTACAAGTAATCGCGTATGTAGGACGTATTTCTTCATGAAATAGTGAGACTCGATTATACTGTTCAATTGTTCTTGTCGTTACAGGAACAAACATCATCTCATCGGACAGTTCGCGTAATAGCGCAATCGCTTTTTCTGTCATGAATGAAATGTCTCTTCCATTATATACTTCAATATTACGAACAGATACATTCAAGGTTTCCTCGCCAAAGCGCCGGTTCGAATAAATAAGTGTTCCATCTAAATCGCTTGCGAACATCATACTTTTTTCTCCAACGGTTTGATAAGTCCACAACAAGTATAAGTCATCTGTTCATAAACCTCCACAGGTACAGCTCTTTCCTTTGCAAGTTGGAAAATATGTTTAAGCCGCACATCGTTTAAATCCTTAACTAATATCTTCCATGGTAGACGTCGTAAAAGAACACGTGTCGTCTCTCCAACACCAGGTTTGATGAGATTCACATTTTCAATGCCGTAGTGCTTCTGAATTGATGCAATTGTTTTCATTCCCTGCCATGTCGGGTTCATATCTGTTTTCTTTAAAGCTTCTTTCGCCGCTTCGATTAACGTTGCTGCCGCTTCAAATTCTGCCGTAATGACATCAATATGATGATTCGATACATCTTTATCCTGAAGTTCCGAATAGAATTTCGCTCCGTGGAAATCCGTCGCTCCTATCCAGCGGCTGTTCAGAACCGTTCGGCTAACTAGGCCTGATACTGTTGAATTCAAACAGGCGCTAGGGATTAGAAAGTCCTCTCGCGTCCCATATAAGGAAGAGCAGTGACCCGGATCCGCCAATACAACGAGTTCGTCGTCCAGTAGGATACCATATTTTTCTTTAAACGACTCCACAGACTTTGTCAGCTCCATAGATATCGCACCTTTACCAGTCCAACCGTCGACAAAAACGACGCGCTTATCAGGATGTTGACTCGTAATATACAGCATCGCATTTTCATCGATGCCACGTCCTCGAATGATCGATATGCTATAATGCGGTAAATTCAACCCATATACCGCATTAATATAACGTTTCATCAAGATACCTATCGGCGTCCCAGCCCTCGCAAGGGAAACAAGAACAAGTTCCTTCCCTTTTTTCTCAATGAGGAGTTCCGAAACTGCGCCGACCGCTGTTGCTACTTTTCGCTTTGAAGTATTGAGTGACTCGTAAAAAAGATTTAAATAGGCTTCGGTTGGCTCATATTCAATGGGAAGCATTTCCGAATAATGGGCGCCGCCTTGAATAGCCTCTTCCCGTTCATTCAGGCTTCTTTCAAGGCTCGCATCTGACAGATCTTTCAATAGAAAAACGACATCTTCAGATGAATAACTTCCAGTCACTGTTTTAGTCAATTGTTGCATTTTCTACTCACACCTTTCAAGTGAAGTCTACAATATAGATTGCAGGTAATCCTTTGAACTGGCGTAATATCGGTTCAAGCCTGTTGTCATCTATAGGACGTTCAAAAAATAAAAAGACTTCATCGTATTCCATGTCGGATACATTATATGCATAATTCATAGTTGCTGGATCTTCAGGACTTTCAAAAGCCATTCGACTTTTTATCGGATAACCTTCTCGGTCAATTGGGAATATCGGGCTTCTCGTTGTTGAATGATAAGATACACCTTCGCCCATGTAAACAGCCGTTTTCATGGGGATATGCATGAATTCCCCAGTACCTAAACATAATGTCCGTTTTCCTGTCCGATACTTCCTCAAATATTCTCCTGCACTCTGACAGTATGCTTCAACATCCTCTTTGTTGTCCGACGAGATACCGAATCTACCAGTCAGAGACAAATAACTTGAATCATTTTTAAATCCAAAAGAATCAATTGAAGAATAAGGATAGTGAGGAAGAGGGATAGGCAATGACTTCAGACTGATTCTCTCAAAATCGGGAACTTTAACAACCAATTCGTCAATGACACTGGCATCTTCAGCTAAACCAGGTGTGCCTTCTAATTGGATTGTTCCCGTCAATAAAGCATACGTCGTGATGCGTACATCATGCAATTTCTCAAATGCCTTCAATCGTTGCTGATCTTCTACACTTCGCCAGTCCAACAGGGATAGTATTGTGTATTCCTTACGTGGAAAACGCTTTTGAATAGAAGCGATGATATTCAATGCTGTCTTGCCTGTCGTAATTTCATCATCTACCAGACAAATCGAGTGGTCATTATTCAAATACTGTTCCGGTGCATAGCAACGCTGATCTGTAGCGTGAGAATGCTCTTCTTCAAAGTAGAGCGTCACCTCTTCATCAGCAAGCATTTCTCTAGTCGAATGAATGTAGGTAGCATCCGAAAAACAGTCAAAAACGCCATGACCGAGGGCCGTTGCCGTTTCCGCAAAACCGATAAACACAACCGGCTCATCAAGTTGACAGTGTAGTTCCTGTACAATTGAATATGCTGTTTGCAAGTTTTTAGTGGAACCGTCCTTAACTGCTTCGATGAGCTGTTCTTTTCCAGGCATTTGTTTGCTTGTCTTACCTTCATAATAAGCAGAGGCCAGCAATGCTGATGCAATCAAGGGCAGTTGAGGCGGAATAGAAATATGTTTCCCGAGTACTTTACTGACGAATAAAAAAGAACGTTTTTTGTTAATTCTTGCGGCCATCTCATATAAACTTTCAACTGAAAGCTCATATGGATTTTGGTCAATTTGTACATGTACTTGCATAGTTTCGCAAACTTCATGCGTGTACCTACTCGGATAATAAATCGATGAATGTAATGTTTTCATTGTACACCCCGTATATATCAGACTTAATTAACACTTTTTGTGCCCAGTATAAATGGGGCTTAATCTCATTCATTTTGTTCATAAATTCACTTTTGAACACACCTTTTTCACCTGTGGCCTGCTGGAAGATACTAAGTGCGTCCACATATTCTTCCTTCGTGACGACATGCAATGCCTGCACAGGCAAAAGGTGAGACGGATGAATGATTGTTTTCCCAACTAAGCCGTTCGCTCTATCTAGCAACGTTTCCTGAATTAGCCCGTCAAAATCTTTCCGTATCAATTCTTTTCTGAGAAGAAGACCCACTGAACCTGAACTTTCTTGAAATGGCGTCTCACGCAGTTGTGGTTTTAAGATACGACCGTTTGATGAGAAATGTTCCCACACTGGCCCCGATACCACGAAACCGTCATGTTGCCTGGCAAATATATTGACAACATCCGTAATTAGCTCATTGACAATGGAAATCTCATAGACAGTCGTCTCACTATCCCTCCTCAACCCGTAAAGTCCACATAAATCCGTAGCACCAATCCGGATATTCAGAATGAAGTCAGCATACCGATCAACTATCTCCTTTAAACTAAGCAACTCTGCCAAGCGACGCTCCTTGTAAAGAACATTCGGCGATTCAAGAATTGGCATACCATATAAAACTGTTTTCGCTTGCTCATTCAACTGTCGCAGACCCGATAAGTAGTCCTCCGCATTATCCGATGCAAACTTAGGAAACACAAAGCCTACGAGGTTCTTCAACGAATCACCGAGCCGCTCCCCTATGTCCAGCATCTGTTGTGCACTTCTTACCCGAACAAAAATAAGTGGAGTCGTTTCTTCCGTAAGTCGACCATCCTGAACTGCAGCACTAATTTGTTGCATATGCGTAATCAGTTTATTTTCCGCCCGTTCAACTTCATGATCACCTATTGCATCTTCAAGACAGATCGCTACTGTGACAAGCTCCTTAAATTTGTTGGTAATAATGAGATGGGCTATATCCTCACGGGTTGCTGGCATATACAATAAAGCCCCCAGACTGTATGATAGCCGTTGTTTATCGGTATGCTTCGTAACCGTCTCCGGTTTCCGATAAAATAAATCTTCTAAGCCAATAGCAGCTAAGTCATTAAAATACCTCAATCTGAGCACCAACCTTATTTATTATTCGATTTAGGGTAAAAGAAAAAAGAAGGGGCTAGCCTTCTTTTTTTCTTTGTATTAAGCCATTTTCTTTTTATTCATGTTGTGAACAACGAATGTGGCAATGAACGTAAGGATTAGAATGATAAAGAATACGTAGTGGTGGACGTCAATACCAACAACGCTCAATCCCATTTTAATCGCTATTAACATAATCAGCACATATGCTGACGTTTCAAGTTCTGGTACCTTGTCGATTAACTTCAAAAATACGCCGGCAATTCCACGCATCATCAAGACACCGAGCATTCCTCCAAGAAGAAGTACCCAAATCTGTTCACTGACACCGAAAGCAGCAAGAACACTATCTACTGAAAAGGCGATGTCCATAATCTCTACAGCAGCGATTGTTCCCCAGAATGTACCGAAAAGACGGATTAGAATACCTTCTGTTTTCATCCCTGCAATTTCTTCGTCATTACCTGCCTCTTTAGACTTATCCATAAAGTATTTAATCGCCAACCATGCGAGATAAGCCGCACCTAATGCCTTGACCCACCACAATTTAATGAGGAAAACACCGACCCCAATTGCGATAAAGCGGAAGACATAAGCACCAAGAAGCCCGTAAAACAGAGCTTTTTTTCGTTGTTTTTCTGGTAAATGTTTGACCATGACCGCCAAAACGAGAGCATTATCAGCTGACAATAGCCCCTCAAGTATGATGAGGGTACCGATTAAGCCCCAACTGACTGGATCCGATAATACTTCCACCCACATACCCCAATCAAAAAAAGCGGCATATGTATCGATTATTCCATTAAGTATCTCCATTAGTTCCTCCTGATAATAAAACAATAAAAGACTCCGACCTTTTATCAGCCCGTAAATTTATACTTCTAAACCATAATTCCGGCAAAGTGCCCCTAGCCCTCCAGAGAAGCCACTACCGATTGCATTAAATTTCCAATCGTTACCGTGCCTGTACAGTTCGCAAAAAACAACTGCCGTTTCAATCGAGAAATCCTCTCCTAAATCGAAACGTAGCACCTCTTCTCCGGTCGCTTCATCCGATAATCGAACAAAGGCATTTGATACCTGACCAAAGTTTTGACTTCTTCCTTCTGCATCGTGAATCGTAACCGTAATACCAATGCGGTCAACGTACGCAGGGATTTTAGGGAAATCAACGATTACTTGCTCGTCATCCCCATCTCCTTCGCCCGTCCGGTTATCGCCAGTATGTAGAAGAGCGCCACTCGGATGCTTAAGATTATTATAGAAAATGAAGTCATGATCATTCTGGCAACGATTGCTTGCATCGACAAGAAACGCCGATGCATCAAGGTCAAACTCCTGACCGCCAGAGTATTTATTCGTATCCCAACCTAGTCCGATAACACCTCTTACAAGGCCGGGATTTGTCTTCGTCAAATCGATTTTTTGACCTTTTGATAAAGTAATCGCCATCTGAATCACTCCTGTTTATCATGATTAGAATTCAAAACTTCCATAACTATATAGATTGAATAGATGATTCCATTCAACTCCGCTCCGGCGCTTAGGGGATGCCTCCCGCGCCATAAGCCAGAAAGCCTTCGCCACCAGTCTTACGGCTTCGGCTACCCCTGTAAGGCGCCTACACTGAAGTTCAAATACAAACCCGATGTCAGCAACTGGCACCGGAAACAACATATATAGTTATATCAATTAATTAAGCTTGTAGTCCGTAGTCCTTAACAAGTGAACCAAGTCCGCCCTGATAGCCGCTACCAATTGCATTGAACTTCCACTCACTACCATGTCTGTAAAGTTCCCCTACAACAACAGCCGTTTCAATAGAGAAGTCTTCGCCAAGGTCATAACGGATTAACTCTTCACCGTTTGCATCGTTGACGATTCGTACATAGCTATTTGAAACTTGCCCGAAATTTTGGCTACGTTGTTCTGCATCATGAATTGTAATTGCGAATGCAATTCTTTCAACTGTAGTTGGTACAGTTGAAAGGGAAACTTTGACTTGCTCATCGTCTCCATCACCTTCACCAGTCAAGTTATCACCAGTATGAACGACGGAACCATTTCCACCCTCAAGGTTATTGAAGAAAACGAAATCTTTTTCATTTGCACATACACCCGCTGCATTCAATAAGAATATAGAAGAATCTAGATCAAAATCTTGTCCACCGTCATATTTATTCGTATCCCAGCCAACACCAACCGTAATATTCGTTAATCCCGGGTTACTTTTCGTCAAATCTACTTTTTGTCCTTTACTCAATGAAATAGCCATTTATGTCATCCTCTTTTCTGTTTTTTATAGTTTATGAGTACCTTTTAACCATTTCGCCAAGACCTGCATCAGATGATCCTGATCCAACAGCGCCGAATTTCCATTCACTGCCGTGACGATAAATTTCTCCAACAGTTAAACTAGTTGAACCTGCATAGTTTTCGGACAGGTTGAATTTAAGTAATTCCTCATTGTTCGCTGAATTCATGACACGGATAAACGCATTTTCTACTTGGCCGAAGTCTTGCTTACGTTTTACACAATCATAAATATTAACAACGAATACAAGTTTGTTAACGTTTGCGGGTACCTTTTTCAAGTCAACAATCACTTGCTCGTCGTCTCCGTCGCCTTCTCCAGTGATATTATCACCAGTGTGCGTTACGCTACCACATTTACTTTTCAAGTTACCAAAGTAAACCAAGTTGTCATTGCTCGCAAACTTATCGTCTTGAAGCATGATAACAGAAGCGTCTATATCCATATTTGTAGCACCGCTACCGCCACCACCGAAAAGTCCGCCGAGTAATCCGCCAGCTTTTTTCTGACTTTGAATTGGGTCCCAACCGAGGCCTACTATAATCTTCTCAAGACCTGGATGACCTTTTGTTAAATCAATTTTTTGACCCTTTTGTAAAATAATTGCCAAACCAATCACTCCTTTACATTTTAATGAATTTTTTATCTTTTCGTAAAAACACCATCATTATATATTTTACTACATCTGATACCGAACTACCAAAATGATGATTACCTATAGCCTTTTCCACCCTGCAATGCCAAATTCAACTTTCATGAATATTCTAATCGTCATTGGATAATGAATAGTAAACCTCAAAGATGACCTGACGAACCATCCAAACATCTTGGATTCCACAATGCTTGTGTTGACAGCAATATCATATAGCACAGATATTATGCAATAATGACTACTTTCCAGTTCATCACAATCATCTCTTGTTACTAGTACGTACGAACATGCCAAATGGTTTCAAAAAAAAGAAATCCACAGCACTTAAGTTCCTACATCTTCAATGCACTACTCATTTCAAACACATCAAAGACATTTTCCTTAAAAATGAGTGACATGATTTTCCCTTCTTTTTCGTAGAAGTGGATATTCCCTTTTTGTTCATCTTCAAGTTCCGTCCAGCCCCACTTTTTTATTTCCTCCAAGTAGTGCTCCGGCGGTTCTCCCTGCTCCCCGCCAATATCGTTCAACTTGTACTTTGCCGATTTCGAAATTTCCGTCGTACACGCTTCTGGCTTTAGTTCACTCGCATTTTTCGGAACCGGGAAACCATGATTGATAACCGCCATGCGATAGCCCTCTTCTGCGCTATACACATTCGAACAGCCTGCCATCATACCAACAATGAAAAGAAGTATGAGTATCCGTTTCATAGCGTCATCGCCCCTTACAGAAAATTCACAACATATCACTTCTATTTTACTAGATGGATAGTGACTTGTCACGGGACGTATTTGTGACAAAGTAGATGAAATGGTTCATAGCTGTAATCAAGCATAGATTACTTTATGATTATACAATTTCCATCGACAGTCTAATCATATCCCTGCACTGGATACCGTTTTCAATGATCTCTTCCTCGTAGTGATCAACGAAAAAGTCTTTTATAACACCATCGATACTAAACCCAGATTTCTGATAAAAAGCCAATTGACCAATGCTGGAGTTACCCGTCCCAACTTCCAGGAACTTGCAGCCCAACACCTTTGCGGTCTGGATTGCGTCACTCATTAACTTCTTCCCAATCCCGCGACCATGTATACGCTCATCTACAGCTATATTTATAATCTCCATCGTTGTTATACCTAACTTAACTAGCACATAGACACCTACGATTTCGCCTTCCTCTTCAGCAACACGGCACTCCCCATTAGCTATATACAGCTCTACCTGTTCTCGCGATGGGTCGGCAAGTAGCAAGAGTTCGAAAGGTGGGGCTTCATGTTGTAGTAATTTCCTGATTTTCATTTAGGCACCTTCCTTGCACCTCACACATAATTTTTTCATACGTTGCATGCCAACCTTTATAGTATTTGGAGACGTCTTCAAAGGGGATGAAAATTCTTCTGCTTGATTCATACTTCGCTTCAAAAGGATGTAATTCAGTTATGTCCATTTTGTAAAAAACCTGATAACCCACTTTCGGATAAGGACTGTGTTCATTCCACAACGGATTTTCATTATGGTCGATTTCTATTGAACCGAGGAGTACACAATCTCCCGTTACATAACCTTCTTCCATTGCCTCACGTCTAAAGCACACCTCCGCAGTTTCATCGACTTCAATATGACCGCCCGGAAAATCCCAACCCCGATCATCCAAATCGACCATCAACAGTTGCCCGTCCTTAAAACAGAAGCCATGGACACTCGTGATCAAATCCCTTTCCGGCAAAAAACCACTTTCCCATGTCAGCTTCAGCTTATGGCCCCCCCAATCTACATATGTACTTGTCATATACGGTCTCCTTTCCCCATTGAATACCCTTCAAATAGCCTGCCACCATATGGTTTCAACACTTCATCTGCAAGATCGATAATTGCATCTTTATTACCCGTTTTATAAAATGCATCGAATGCTTGTACAAACGTTCGCGCAAAGTTCTTATCAAATTGATTTAAAGCACGCATAATCCATTTTGACGCACCAATCCATTGAACATTTGTCCGCAAGAAGAATTCATGTATGGCATCGGCAAGTGTATTCACTATGAAGATTTCTTCCGCACGATTGGTTGAACCAATCAGATCATCGAGCGCATCCGTTATCATATACCGTTTCATTTCTATCGTTTTTATCGACCATACTTCAGGACCTTTTTTCAATAGTTCATTAGCTTCTTCCTTTATTAAAGAAACAACTCCTGAATCGAATAAGATGATTCCTTCAGACACCATTCGCGGCAATGAAGGTCGAGCCCTTTCACAGTCTTCCATAAAAAACACCTTGTAAGACGTAAAGTTATGAACGAACACTTCGATTGGCCATCCATACTCTATAAGCGACTCACGATACGCCGATTCTATCTTTTCATCAAAAACAACGATATCCAAGTCTGACGTTGCTGTTTCTTCGCCCCTGACAACACTTCCCGCAAGCAATGCAGCTTGGCAATCCGCGAACTTTTCCGTTATAAACCTCTTCGCGGCTTCCAATGGCTGTAATTTTCTGCTGTTCATATACTCTCCTCTTTCCTAACAATTTCAAGGTCTATATAATGAATACACTTTTTCTGCAATCTCTAGTGGATGGACATCTAGCGATAACAGGCGTTCTAATTCGATCCACATCGGCTCATAAGTACCCCTATTCCGAATGTCCCCCCAATAATTTCAGCAATGAAAAAGTACTGTATACCAGTATAATTAACTGTTCCAAGGCTATCTTTAATGCTAATGTGAACGCCTAATTCTTCAATCGTTTCTCTAACTGCGGCTTGTTCGGGACTTTCCTCGTTTTTAATCCCACCGCCTGGAAAAACATAATACTCTTGTCCATCCCTAACTCTTTTAATTACAGCAACTTTATTGTTCTCGATGATAACGGAAGAACCCCTATTTCTCATACATCCACAACTGCTTTGGAGATATGCTCAATCAACCAACAATCCCTGTATTCCCCTTCATGCAATTCATTTTTCGGGAGCAATTTCACTTTTTCAAACCCGCATTTTTCATAACAACGAATGGCTCGTTCATTCCACGTTTGCGGGTCCATCACAATCCGTTCTGTGCCTTTTTCTTGAATTAAATAAGCCACAATCGCACGGACAAGCTGTGTCCCGACACCTTTATTCCAATAAGTCGATTCACCGATGAACTGATCCATCCCGTAGATTATTTCTGATGAATCACCATAGCCGTAGTTTCGTCTTTCAGCTTCATCAATTTTATAAAACTGAACATAGCCAATTGGTCCCTCATTGAATTCGATTATGCAGCGTGTTGTATCGGCTTCTTCATCGAAAAACTTCTGTTTCACTTTCTTCACATCAAACGGATTATCCCGCCCTTCGTAATACTGCAAAATTTCTGGATCTGAAAGCCATTTGGAAAGGAGGTATTTATCCTTCCATTCCAATTCGCGGATGAGTAGATTTCCTTTTTGAAACAGCATTCCATTCACCTCTTTGCTCGGAATTCAAAATCATTTACTAACCACACCAAAAATCAATTTAAATTTGTTGCGGCTCTTTTTCACCCTTTTAAAACCCTCTCTTATATCCAATATGAAAACAGTTTTAAATATCCACACTCTTATATATATTGAATGAAATTTTAGCGGACCGATGATACCTTTTTCTTCGAATTCAGTACCATCTTCTAACTCTGTTTCCGTCCTCAACAACCACGTGTTCCCAAAACCAAGCTCAACGAATTTCATCAATCTTTCCTTCTTGCTGAAGTACTATCCTATCTACAAAACCCTTTTTACCCTCTGCATAGGAACGCTCATTAGTAGGAAACGCTTCCGCCATTTCCTTCTTCAGTACTTCATATTGTTTTGCGACTTCGGGATGGTCATTTAAATAATCTCGGAAAAATATGTGCTTTTGCCACCAGTCCCCACCATATTCTACAACATGAAGGACATGTGTCTTCGTTAAGTTCTCCAAATTTGAGAACTTGGCAAACACTTCTTTCCCTTCGATCTGAACACGTCCTAAATGGTAAATGTTCGCCTCTTTCAACTTGTGCTTATCAAATTTCTGCGCGTCTCCCATCGACTTAACGCCCACGAGTATATCGAGAAGTGGCTTTGCGGCAATTCCGGCAATTGCGGTGCTACCGATATGTTGGATATCTACTACATGCTCCCCTACCAACGAGTTCAATAGATCTTTTTCCACCTTGAAAAGTTTTTTCCAGTTATTCGTGTGCTCCACTAATTTCACTACGTCTTTATTTAAACCTAACATCCCAAACCCACTCCCAATTTAAGACTTCACTTTTGGGGTCAACCGAATATTCCCGCTTCACTTCTCATATGTCAAAAATGGCTCATACATCGTGATCGCGTGGTTTTCTGTGATGAATTCGTCATCGATAAGTTCACCATTCAGGTTGTAAGCTTCCCTATAGATTGTATTATGGCGCACATAACCACCCCATGATTCACGCGTGAAACTGTGGTCTTTTTCGTATACTCTATACGTTCGATTCGCAGCCATAGGCGCACGCCATTCACCAACAAGCGATGTGTCAGTCAAATAAATGAGGAGCTGATATGGCTCGTTCGTTTCGTTCTTTATTTGTAAATCTAGATAGTTATAAGCGCATGTTGCACCACTTCCGAATGGCTGTTTCCGTTTCGAATCTGGGAATACGTCATAACTATGACGGTATCGCTCAGTAATCGCGAGCGGTGTGTGAAGTGTCATCCAGTAAATCAGGTTCGACAACTGACACAAACCGCCTCCAACGCCTTTCGTCACTTGCCCGTAATGCAAAATCATTCCGTCAACGTAACCTTTTCGCTTCGTCGTACTGCCTATCAAGCGCCAATAGGAAAATGTCTCTCCAGGCTGGAGCATAATTCCGTTCAATCGTTTTGCTGCTATTTTCAAATTCGTAATTTTGTTTGTTTGCAATTCCATCTCTACATCTTTCAATTTGCGGAGCAACGGCGTTCGATGTTTGAAGATGACATGGTTTAATTTCTCCATTGACCGCCTTGTTGCATACTTTTTTCCGTCCATGTACCACTCCGAATACCGCCTCAATCGGTACACTTTCTTCCCGAAGAATATTCGCAACTTGCTGCGCTTTTTTGGTTGCAATGAATTCATCCGCGTCATCCCCTCTTCTACTTATTCTCTTCTCTACCAGCTTTGTCCTTTTAATTTTCCGGAAAACCAAATGCATTTCATAGGACGTTTTCTACAAGTCACCTTCCTATTATTGCGGTTCACGGGAATACCGAAGACAGCAAGACCGAGACAACATACACTTTGGTTACAAAGAACTTTCAAACGGAGGGATAGCAATGAATATCATCAACGTTAGCAACTTAAAAAAAGCTTACGGAACAAACGTCGTTTTAAAAGGGTTGGATTTTCAAGCACAAGAAGGTGAAGTAATTGGGGTTATCGGGAAAAACGGGGCGGGCAAATCAACGTTCCTTGAAATTATTATGACCATTAAACAATACGACGCTGGAACAGTCTTCGTTTTCGATGAAGATATTAAAGCACTTTCAATAAACCGGATGGAACAAGTTCGAAAACAAATTTCCGTCGTCCTGCAGCCTACACAGTTCTATCAGACACTGAAAGTACAAGAGTTACTGCGGTTATTTAAAGCCTATTACAAATCCCCAATTGACATCGAAACAATAATTGCTGACTTCAAATTACAGCCGCATCGAAAAAAGTACTTCGATAAACTTTCTGGAGGATGGAAACAGATTGTAAGCTTAGCCATTGCCTTTTTATCACAACCAAAACTTCTAATTTTAGATGAACCGACAACAGGTCTAGATCCGCATATGCGCAATATTCTTTGGACGTATATTACCGATTACAACGAGAAAACAGGCGGTACTGTCATTCTGACAACACATAATATGGATGAAATCGAATTGTACTGCGACAAAGTAATGCTTATAGATAATGGTGTGAATGAAATCTACGATACGACAGAAGCTATTTTGGCATCAGGCTATAAATCCATCAATGAATTTTATCTCGAGAAAGTATCCATATAAGGAGGAGAAAATATGTTAGCGACTCAGTTAAAATACGACTTACTCATGTTTTCAAGAGAATTATTTTACTTAGTTTTCACGATTGTGGTACCGCCTGTTACGTACATTTTCATGGGGCAATTGTTCGGAGATCAAACCTACGCGGGTAACTTAAGTTATGCACAAACATATACACCCTCGTATATTTTACTTATCACGTTCACCACTGTATTTTTCGCTTTCGGGTTCGACCAGGTGACGCATCGTACGACGGGTGTCGAAAAACGAATTAGACTTTCTCCCGTTTCTAAAAATATACTTCTGCTATCCAGTATTATCCGCTCCATTATCATTACAAGTTTTGGCTACCTGTTCGTTTATGCGATTGGTATGCTCTTGTATGATTTGCAGTTTCATGTACTGAATTTCATCTTGGCCTATGGATTTTTCATCGCACTCAATGCTGCTCTGCTCGTTATCGCATCTGCCATCTACTCTTTTTTCAACGAGATGAAAAGTGCATTAGTGTTCTCCATCGTTATTTTCCAAGTCGTTATCTTTACAGGTGGCTTTGCATTTCCAATCAATATGATGCCGAAATTTATACAAGTTATCGCCGAATTTAATCCGCTCTATCATATGAATAATTTGTTCATTGCTGTTTGGAATGAACAGCTTACTTTTGACAACAGCACGCTTATATCCATCGTCTATATTTCTTGTTTAGTGATTGTCGCATTGTTCGTTCTCCATATTTCTACTAAAAGACGTATTTGACAGACTACCAGGCAATGGTAAATTTAATGTATATACTATTGCCGATAGGGGTGCATCGCAATGAAAGTATCATTAAACATTGATCGCGATTATGAAGAAACCAAGGTGACGATTGAATGCCCGACATTGGATGATTCCGTACAAGAAATTCTAGATTTTATCAAAGGGCAAGACACAGAATTCCTCGTCGGAAAAGATGGAGATATGCAACATATTTTAAAACCGGCAGAAATCCACTTTTTCCATACAGAAAAAAATAGCGTTATCGCCGTGACTTCTGCTGGCTCATTTAAACTAAAAGAAAAGTTATACGAACTTGAAAAAATTCTTCCGGCGAGTAAATTCATTAGGCTCTCTAAATCTGTCATTGCAAATCTACATGAATTAAGCCGCTTCGAAGCGTCGTTTAATGGAACACTTTGTGTGTATTTTAAATCAGGTACAAAAGAATACGTCTCTCGAACATACGTCAATGCCATTAAAGAATCCTTGAAAATGAATAGGAGGAAAGGCGAATGAAAACCTTTTTATATAGAAGCTTCATCGGTATTCTTTTCGGTGCATTTATTGCAGTCATATTGACGAATTCAGTTGTGCTATTCAGCGGTAAAGATATGCTAGACGGACAATTATTCTTAAAAAACTCACTCGGTTCCATCTTCTGTGGTTGGTTTTTCACAGTCACACCGCTCTTTTTTGAAAATACGTCTTTACGTTTGTCCCAACAGACCGCATTACATTTCGTTACGGTAGTTATCCTTTACTTCATCCTAGCGTTCGGAATCGGTTGGGTTCCGTTTACTGTGAAAAGCTTTTTACTCGTATTCGGAATGTTCGTTGTCTGCTATTCCATATTTTGGACTTCCTTCTATCTGTATTTCAGAGGGCAGGCGAAGAAGTTGAATGCGGAACTCCAGGAGCTTTGATTTATTACTATTCATTGTGTTATGACCGGCATGGAAGCAGTTATGCTCGATACGATGCACGTTATGACCGCCATGGACGTGGTTATGCTCTCCATGGGGCTGATTATGACCCGCATAGGTTAAATTAGAGAAAAGCCGTGCCAGTTTGTTACTCGGCACGGCTCTTACATCATATTCTTGATAAGTCTGATTGCCATATACACAGCAACTCCCCAAACGACTAAAGCGGATACTTTATTCAGCAGCGCCATTAGTTTCCCACTCGAATCCAACTTTCCGAAATAGCGTCCGCCCGTTGCAAGCCCTATAAACCAAAGCCATGAAACGATGATTGTCGTCAGCGTAAATGCAATTCTTACGTCCCCCTCGTAATTGAGTGAGCTTGACCCGATAACTCCAATCGTATCGAGGATTGCATGAGGGTTTAATAAAGAAACCGATGCTGCAAAGATGATTTGCTTTTTTGTAGAAAATCTCTCTCCATCCACCTTCGTCGACATCGCATCACTTTTCCATAAGACAAAACCGATATAGAGTAAAAAGAGAATACCAATACTGAAGATAATATTTTCCAACCAGGCAAACGTTAGGACAAGAAGTGATACGCCCGACACCGCCGCAACAATCAAGATTGTGTCACAAATACCTGCGGTCACGACTACAGGTAGGGCTCTCATGAATGTCGGCTGCAATGCCCCCTGATTAAAAACAAACACATTTTGGACACCTAATGGCACAATAAGTCCAAATGCCAGAATAATTCCATGTAAAATCGCCTCAGTCACATGCCCACCCCTATTCAATCTCTGTCCTAATCAATTCTCGATTGAAAGGCTTAGTCCTTCTTTTATGAATAAAAAAAAGCCGCACCAGGAGAATCCTAGCACGGCTTTTGTATTCCACATTTATTTCGTCTTCTGCACAATAACAACTTTTAAATAGTTGAATTCAGGGTAATCACGGTTTGTCCGGAAGTCTTTCGGCAATGTTGATTCCTCAAGAATTTTATACCTAGATCCTGCTTCTTCGAAGGCCTGCTCGATGAACGTTTTGAATTTCTTCATTCCGAAACTCGCATTATTTGTCGATGCAACAATGATGCCGTTTTTCTCAGTAATCGCAATTGCATCCATAAGAAGTGCCGGATAATCCTGCGCTGTACTGAACGTATACTTTTTAGTACGAGCAAAACTAGGCGGGTCAAGGATGATTAGATCGAATTTCAAATCATTCCGTTTTGCATAGCGGAAGTAGTCGAAGACATCCATCACTTTGATATCCTGCTGTTCATAATCTATAGCATTCACACTGAACTGCTCGATTGTTTTCGCATTGCTACGCTTCGCCAAGTCAACGTTTGTCGTCTTAACTGCGCCGCCGAGTAGTGCCGCAACAGAAAATGCGCCCGTATACGAGAATGTGTTCAACACATTTCTACCCTCAGAATACTTATCGCGAACCGCTTTACGCATATCACGCTGGTCAAGGAAAATCCCAGTCATTGCGCCGTCATTCAAATTGACTGCGAAATTCATGCCATTCTCTTTGACGATAATTGGGAAATCACCTTGCTCCCCTTTAACGAAATCATCCTGTTCGATGTATCCGCCTTTTGTGTCAAAGCGTTTCTTCTCATAAATACCTTTGTAATCAATGATTTTATCAAAGACGCTGTAGACATGATGCTTCAGCGAATAAATCCCTTCGCTATACCAACTCACCATAAAATAGCCGTCAAAATAATCAATTGTCAGTCCGCCGATGCCATCGCCTTCACCATTGAACACGCGGAACGCTGTCGTGTAGGCATCCGCAAATAAAGCTTCACGTCTCGCAAATGCTGCGGCGATTCTTGATTCGAAGAAGTCAAAGTCGATTACTTCTTCCTCTTTCCTCGTCAGTACCCAGCCAAGACCTTTGTTTTGCAAGCCGTAATAGCCTTTCGCAACAAAGCGACGATCTTTATCCACTAATCGTACAATCGTTCCTTCCGCTTCCGTTGCAAGCACGCCAGAATTAATAATCGCATCTTTTAAAATCAACGGATAGCCTTTTTTGAAATCTTTAATATTTCTTGCATTTACTTGTAAATCGATTGTTTTTGTCATTTCGTCATCCTTACTTGATCGTTTTCTTTATTATCGCACGTTTTATCATTAATTGCGAAACCGGCAAGTTTTATTCATGATTCCGTCCGCATCATCCGAAAATCTATAGCTCTTCGAATAATCATCGTAATTGTGGTCACTGTAAAGAAAGTCGTTGAAAATAATATGCCCGAGCTATTAGACAGTTTGCCGTTTTCTGTAAGGATAAACACATCACTCCAGATCGATTGTCCAATGACAAACCAACCAAATAATACAACAAGCCCAAACATCGGAATATAGACATTTGGATTCTTCTCCTTTTTACTCGTATACGCACCTTTCCAAATTGCCATCACCGTCAAGTACATCATTGGAATATATATGAGTACCAACATTTCCATCAGAGGATCCGCCCAACTATAATTCATTTTTATAATGCCATTCACAACAATGAGCGCTATTGTCAAAATGAATGTTTGATAACCAATACGATGTCTCTTCGCAATTTGAAATTCATCAAAGCGATCATTTTGCATCTTTCATCCCTCCCAAAATAATTCATCTAATGATTTATCCAACACTTTACATACGGCAATGCATAATTTCAGGGAAGGATTGTATTCACCATTTTCAATGGCATTCATCGTCTGCCTTGTAATCCCGATTGCCTCTGCAACATCCTTTTGTGACATATCCTTAGCTGCCCGTGCAGCCTTGACTCGCAAATTCTTCGTCATGGTAAACCTCCCGTTAACAGAATTATACTGAAAATTGAATCCTGGAGTCAAATATACCCGACATAAGGTAACTTATATCTTCCCCCATTTATATGAAAAAGCAGCGAAATTGATCATTCCGCTGCTTTTTCATATCGCTTCTTTTCTCAGTCCTCCTTCAACAAGGTCCGTGAATATACCAGGCCGACAACACCAACGATAGTGAACAATATTGCCCTAACAAGAATAGAAATGCTTGATAAGTCGACGAGGAAGAGCTTCAGCACACAAATGATAATGAGCACCGCTCCGATAATTTTGACATACTTCCAATTCATTTTCCCGCCGATACTGATGGACACAAACGCAAAAGCAAACAGCAAGAACGTATGCGCAAACAACACATATTCCAAATCCCATTCATAAGCTGTCGTGAAGGCTAAGTACCATTTATTTAGGACAATGAAATAGATAATTTGCAGTACAATCGCCAGTTGCGGTGTCTCCCACTTCAGCTCTTTGCTCGAAAGATAGAAACGGTCTTTTACAATCGCCCACACTACAGCCGTAAAAGCGGCCACAAAAGCAAATTGCACAAAGAAATTAAATAAAAACTCGCCGTGTTTATAATATGAACCCAAGCCCGTCAGCAGCACTATCATACCTGCTATCAGAAACAGAATAACTGCCCCATGCGTCAAGTACAGTCCTTTACTCCACTTGTGGAAGAAATACATAGCACTAAGTACCATTAATAATACAAACGCCTGAACATGATTAGCTGTGTCAAACGATACATAAGTATTCGCAAGCCCTAGCTTTGTTAATTTAAAAATATAGACAAGAACAAGTAGTTGACCAACGATCAAACTTTTGTCAATTGACTTCGTTTTCCCCAATAAACGAGAAGGCGTAAATCGGTAAAGCGTGTAAAATATCCAACTGAATGAACCAATAAAGACAAGCCACACCGCATTCTCCATGGACCAAAATGCATTTATTTGCATTGTAGTTAGGACTGCTGGAACCGTAAATAAGTAAATTACTGAACCGGTCACAATCGTCCTAAGTGTGTTGAAGCGCAAACCTACCCAAATTCCAATTGCCCCATTCACTAGAAGCAATATTAGAATAACCCGAGTATCATCCATGTCAAAGGCCAGGATGAATACAGTGACTGCAAATACGGCTACAGCAGACAAAATACCTCGTAGCGCGCTTTCTTTCTTCCAAAATGAATATACCGCAAGCACACTATACAACAGCGCCAACAAGCCGTAAACAGTCACTTCCTGCATATGGTCAAGTAGTTTTATCCAGCCGATTGTTAAGACAAAATTCGAGTAGAGAAGTGCTTCTGAAAATACATCCCTTGAAATTCGACCTTTTAAGTAAAACAATAAAATCACACTATGCTGAATTAACACCGTCGCAACAAGTATCGATTCTTCCGCAAACGCACTCTCGAGAAGTGCATAAACGAACAACGTTAAATGGAATAGTGAAAACATGACGTAGAACGTATACTTATACTTTTGACTGAGTGACACATAAAACAGTGATAAAAATAACAACAGGATGTACGCACAGAATTGAATGGAAGTTGCTCCTTCTCCTTCTAATAAAAAAGGAAGTAAAAATCCTGCAATCCCAGAAAATATCGTCAACGTTTCCGATTTTGTTTTTCTCGATAACAACAACCCTGCGATAATATAAGCCACGCCTATCACAAATGCAATCGTGAAATTCAGATAGCCATATAAAAGATGTGCCGCGAATGTCGTCAAAATTCCGAGTCCGATAAAACCGCCAAGTAATGTTAGACCAAACCCTTTTTTTCCACCATTGTAGTAATGCGTCCCAAGAAAATAGAGCAAAATTGTTCCTGTGTAGCCCATTCCAACTCGTACTGGATTGGTGATAAATCCATTATCCATTCCAACTTTCAATCCCCATAAAACTCCAAGTAGTAGAATAAACATAAATATTCGCGGAAGCCAGTTGCTTAACGCTTTCTCAAGATCGAATTCTTTCCTTATTTTCTGCTGAATCGGAACTTCTTCCCGAACTGGTTGCTCAGGCAAACGTGCCATTATCGAGGCTAAATGAACTTTTTCCACTTTCTCCGTAACAGGGCTTGGAGGGGTTTTCATTTCAGCCAATTGCCGCTTCAACGTGCTTACTTCCCCTTCTAGATCAGACACCCGTTGCAAAATAACCTTCAGTTCTTCATCCAACTTCATCCCTCATTTCCTACTTACTAGTTTCAAAGAACTTAAACCGGGTATAAAAAAGAGAGTCCCCTCGATAAACCGAAGTACTCTCACGATAAAATAGGTTACTTATTTAGGCCAGTAATCGAAATGCTAAACTCTTCCACACACTCATACGGATAGGCTGTCGTTCTTGTTGGCCCCTCGTTTGATCCAAATACGTCTGTAAATCACCTTCAAAAACAGGCTCCAAACAGGGCAATTGTGAAAAATGATGTGGTTGCACTAAACTTGGTGAAATATTAAACATTTGTAAGCCGCCTTCATTTACGACCATCGCCACAAATTGTGAACAGAAAAATGCATGCTTGCGTTGAATTCCCTTATTCAGAGCCACGCCAAATAAACCAATGAAATTATATTTATAAAGTTCTTTATTCTGTTCAATTAAGCGGATTTTATCAAGCATGCGTGTGTATTCTTCAATTGTCACTTCACAACTATAAACCTCACATGTTGCTTGTCGGAATATGCCCTCTGTAGCACTTTCTTTCACAAACCCACCTACGAAAGGATTATGCCGCTGCTTTCGACCGAAACTGTACATCTCGCTCAGCTGTTCATCAAACGCGATTGACGTATGATTTAAATCCTTCCGCGTATACATCCCAATCGCTTTTGACAGCAACGTCCCCGTATCCGTAAGCACGATATATATTGTTTTTTTCATGACTATCAACCCCTTGCGATCTCTTACTGTTACATCCATTATGTACGTTCCGATAGGTTAACTAAACCGGCTGTGGATGGAAACTGTCTAAGACCCGGGACCTAGATAGTAACGGGTATTTAAGACAGTTGATAAAGTTAATCTTCAATCAGAGGGGGGTTATCACCCCCCTCTGATTGTTAGTTTAACCATTCGGGCTTTTACGGGCAGTTGATCCCCCACTTATTCTTCTCGTGTCCGTGAAGACTTGAAGTGGGGATCTTACTGCCCGTTAATGCGGGATAAACTAAATTTCTTTATACTTACTATACGTTTCATAAGGGGCTGGGGTTTCATTTTCCCGAGAAGGTTCGGATACCGAATCAAAAAAAACAGAGCGAACGAATTTGTTCGCTCTGCGAATTAGTACAGCCATAATAGACACCCATTTGTTCGGGTGCCCCCATTTTAAAGTCCTTGTTCTACTATACGTCTCTCGTGAGCCATTATACATGACTTTAACACAGACCTACAGAGATGCAAAGTTATATCCTAGACTCTCTGTCTTATTTTCCCTTTTCGACATAAACCGCCATCGCATCCCTCATAAACAGTGCAAGGCCATCTCCAAACTGGTCGATATTCTTCGTAAATCTTTCATCCGCAACATACATTTCACCAAGTCCTTTAAAGGCCTCAAGCGAGTACGTTCCAAAATTAGTATTCAGCATATTGAACCAATCGCCGATTGCTTCTTGCGCTTCGTCCGAAGACGGTGAAGTATTGCGGAGCTCCGCAAGATTAAAGTATATGCGATTCATTTCCTCTTGAATTTCCGGTCCGAACTGTGCAACCTTCTTTTTAGATGCATCTACCGCTTTATCGCCCCAACGCGCTTTCGCCTCTTGTTCATATGGGTTCTTGCTGAAATCGAACCCTTTAAATTTCTCTTCGTTTGTCATTACTAATTCCCCTTTTCCATGTTGAATTGTCTTCTCAATCGTTTTGATCATACTATCAAGCTGCTTGCGCTTTTCATGGAGCATTTTACGCTGCATTTCAAAAGCTTCCTGCCGACTAAATGCAGGACTCGTAAGCAGTTCTTTGATTTTTTTCAAAGAGAAGCCAAGTTCACGAAAGAACAGAATTTGCTGCAACGTCGCCAAATTATCGTCCGAATAAAGCCGGTACCCTGCTTCTGTCGTACAATCCGGCGTTAACAAACCGATGTCATCATAATGATGGAGTGTGCGCACACTAACACCGGTCAACTGCGATACTTCTTTCACTTTCATCGCTACCCGCCTCCCTTCAAAACTAACTATAAAGTATGACGTAACGTGAGTGTCAACACCTAAAAGAGATTTAATTCATCCTTTGAGCCATAGGAAAAACACCATTGTATACGCCAGCTTTTCATCAGAAGAAATATGTGCCCCGAACTGGATATGCTCATGATGGGCAGTGCTTTGAAAGACCGGTCTCATTGCATATGGAAAAATACCAAAACGGTATCTGGCCGTCATACGTCCCTCATCATCTTTCACGTCGATATCGCCCGCTATTGACTTCGCTTCAAGTTCTCGCCAAACCGAACCATCTGCATGATACAAAACGCCTCGGTTTTTGACTTTTGCTTTCCAATGTTGCTGCATATAAGCGGCCATTACTGTACCATCCGGTTTCTTTAATGTAAGTTCGTCATGCTTTATATTACTTCGGGTTGTGAGTGTCGCTAGCAGTTGTCCGTTTGTATCTAAGACGTCGTAGTGCACCGGAACGATAAACCCCTTCTCAAATAGTTCGAAAAATGTTAGCCATCTCGACAACCGCCCTTTGGATGGTTCAATGACAAACAGTGGATTGCCATCTGAATCGACGTTATACATTTTGAACAATAAAGAAGGGATTCGTTTTAGTATCAATTCGTCTAAATTCTCCAAGTTCAACGTGCTCACTGGTATGTCGATAGTTTCATTGACTAATTTCTCATGTACGCTTTTGAATCGAAATCCCGTCCCAATCGAACATAACGCAAATATGCCATTTATAACTAGCACATCTCCATTTTCCATGAAACTTGTATAACCAATGAAGTAAAATAAAATGCAAAAAATCGCCAACCCTATCCCGATAACAAATCCGGAAATCCATGTCTTTCTATAGATTTCTATCAATTTTCTTCCTCACCATCCCTTACATTCATGTTGATGGTTTAGACTACCAATTGTCAACTACTATCCAAATGTTCTAATAATAAAAAAGAGATCCACGGACTGAACCGTAATCTCTTCATTACACACAATTCGTTACCTTTTTTTCTATCACTCAATCGGTAGCCAAACCTCAATGTCATACCCGTTCGAACCTTCAGGATGAACATATCGTTCAAAACTAAAACAATTTCGCAGTTGAATACCATCCGTTTTCATAAGTGCATTAAACGCGGTTGGTATCGCGTGAATTCCACCTTCTACCTTTGCTACGATGAACTTGCCAGCCGGGACCACAGCTTCTTCTGTATTCTGCAATCCTTTGGCAAGATTCGATTTGACGCCGGCGATGTAGTGAATTTCCCCATCTTTCATCGCTAAGCAAAGTCCAAATGATTCTTCTGCAACGATGCTTTTCTCGGCAAGTTCCATATTCAGCACATCCCATTTACCCGGAATTTCTGACAGCGGTCCTTTCAATCCATACCCTTTAACATTGAACTCCTCAACTTCAACGATACGTGTTTCCATGTGAATCTCCTCCTTCATTCCACTATACAATGATAATTCAATCAGAGGAATTTTTGCTGTCCATAAAAAAAGATGAACTCAATTGAGTCCATCTTTTTATCCTTATTCAATAATTACATCTGTCTCTATCTTATTTGCTTTATTTTTCTTAGCTTTCACAAAGAACATCACCGCCAAAATAGCAGTTAACACAATCCCAACTATAAACGATAATTTTAAATCTAAATTAAATCCGATCTTTTGATTTAAGATATAAACGAATACCATATAGGTGATAAACAACGCAGGTACTAACGACACAAAGTAGTTCTTCCCTTTAATAAATAGATACATGGTCGCTATCCATAATGCGATAGCAGCAGTCGCTTGGTTCGCCCAAGAGAAGTATCTCCACAAGATGTTGAAGTCAATTTGTGTAAGCAAAACCGAGAGAGCGAACAGAGGAACAGCGATCATTAAACGTTTCGCTATTTTCTTCTGATCAATCTTCAAGTAATCAGCAATAATAGATCGTGCGGCACGGAACGCTGTATCCCCTGACGTAATTGGTAGTACAACAGCACCTAATACAGCAATCGTTCCGCCAACAGCACCTAATAATGTCATGGATACTTCATTCACAACAGAGGAAGGAGTACCTGTTGAGATGAATTCACTTAATGTCTGCCCATCCAACATACTCATTGCTGCAGCAGCCCAGATCATTGCTATAACCGCTTCAGTAATCATCATGCCATAAAAGACATAGCGACCTTGTGATTCTTTTTCTACTGTTCGAGAAATAATCGGTGATTGTGTCGCATGAAAACCAGATAGCGCACCACAAGTAATTGTAAAGAATAGGATTGGGAATATAGGTAAATTATCCGGATGTAAGTTAGTTAACGTCAATTCTGGAATTGAATAATCCGAGAGTAGTAAAGCTCCCCCAACACCTACTGTTCCAACTAATAGAACAGCTCCAAAATACGGATAGAGTCTGCCAATAATTTTATCGATTGGAAGAATTGTAGATAGGAAATAATAAATAAAAATAACAGTAATTATAATCCACAAAGCAACTTTACCATTAAATAACAGACTTAATAGTGATGCTGGTGTCGTAACAAATACAGTTCCAACCAACAGAAGGAGTAACAAAGCGAAAATGTTTACAATATGTTTAGAAACGTTACCCAAGAATTTCCCTGCTAATTCCGGGATATGTGCCCCTTTATTCCGAATAGAGATCATACCCGTTAAATAATCATGCACAGCTCCGGCAAAAATCGCTCCGAAAACAATCCATAAAAATGCGACCGGGCCAAAGAGGGCACCCATAATAGGACCAAAAATAGGGCCTGTTCCCGCTATATTTAATAGCTGGATTAACGCATTTTTTTGTTTATTCATTGGTACGTAATCGATTCCATCAGCATTTGCATAAGCAGGTGTTTTCCTAGCATCCGTAGGGCCAAAAATCTTTTCAATAAACTTTCCGTACGTAAAATATGCAACAACTAACAGTAAAATTGAACCGAAAAATGTAATCATGTATACACCCCCATTTACTATTTTTGAATCTACCTCGCCGCGCTACATACTTCTCATTCCCCTTTTCGGAATGTAACCCCACGTATTCAGTCTATGGCAGGTTTTCTAAAATAGAAGCGTTTGGCGTAACATGCTAGTTTGGAAGAATCACAGGAAAACAAGGAGGCTCAACAAGTACATCTACTCGGCTTTTTACATGGTGATCTTAGTTAGCAGGAGTTTGAATAATAATTTTGTCACTTTTTCGTCTCGATACATATACAAAATATCTTGTGGAAGAATATAATCAATCTCGCCAATGGCTTCTAACATTTGTATATATCTGCTTCCTTGCTACTTCTTTTGGGTATTTATGGTATACTTTCATAAACAAAGCCATTATGGAGGATGATTAAATGACGACTATGCAAACAATGTCGATCCATCGCGCTTTATCAGAATTAAAAACCTTAAACGAGCGCATTGCGAAAGCTATTAATGAAGCAGATCATGTGGCAACAGACCGCAAATCTGCTCAAAAAATTAAAGGCCTTTCCATCGAAGACTACGAAAAATCAATCCAATCAGGTTTTGATAAAGTCGTTTCATTAATCGAACGACGCATCCACATTAAAGATGCAATTGTACAATCGAACGCAATGACAGAAGTAATCGTCGCTGGTGAAACTATGACTGTTGCCAAAGCAATCGAGCGTAAAACCTCTATTGAAAATGAAGAAAAGTTACTGACCTCCATGATTGAAGCCCGAAGAATAGCCATCAACAAGCTCACAAAAGAAAATGAGTCCCTTCCAAAACGCTTAGAAGAGTACTTAACGGCTATTTTAGGTAGCAAAGAAAACGCAAAAAAAGAAGAAGTTGAGCTACATACAAAGGCATTCATGGAACGAAATGAATATATTTTAATCGATCCACTCAAAATCAGTACACGAATCGAAGCATTGGATGAAAAAATTACAAACTTCAAAGCAGAAGTAGACGCAGTGCTTTCTGAATCCAATGCACTTACAACAGTTACCGTATAACTAGCCTTGCATGAGTATTCGAAAACGATATCCACAAGACCCTTCTTTTGTTGGTATTTCTTTGGGGAACAAGTAAAACCAACACCCAACTTAATCTACAAGTAATGATGATAAAAGCTCAAGGCTTAAATCTCAAAGCTGTAAAACTTACGCATTAAAGTTCTTTACTGTTTAAAGGTTAACGTTCAGCACTTAAACCTCTTTTAAATCTTGGACAAACAGTTTCGGGATTCTTGTGTTCGCCCATCGTTATCTGCCAAGCTGAATATATTGTGCAAATTAAAATCGGTTAGAGAAATGATTATTTCTCTAACCGATTTTTTCTTCGTATTATGAATTTACGCGCGTTCCCTCAAAATCCGCTGCATTAAGTAGGTGTCCCTCTACATTAATCTCTTTAATAATTTTTGCCGGGTTTCCACCTACAACCACATTATCCGGTACATCTTTTGTCACAATCGCTCCTGATGCAATCACTACATTATTTCCGATGGTTATTCCAGGGTTAATAACAGCTCTCCCACCAATCCACACATTATCACCAATTGTGACTGGCTTGCCATATTCCAAACCCGAAATTCGTTTCAATGGATTTAATGGATGTGTAGCTGTGTAAATATGTACACCGGGAGCAATCATACAATTATCACCAATCCTAATTTCACATACATCCAAAAACACGCTATCAAAATTAGCGAAAAAATTTTCACCGACATGAATATTAGATCCATAATCACAACGCAAGCTAAGCTCAATATTAAGTTCCTTACCAGTTGAACCAAATAGCTCTTTTAATAATCTAGTCCGTTCACTATGTTCATTTTCCAACGTCTCATTAAATAGCCTCGTTAATCGACGGGCGTTTTCCCGTTCTTTTGTTAATTCAAAATCCGAGGGACAATACAATTCGCCAGCTAGCATTTTTTCTTTCTCTGTTTTCATTGTGATTCTCCTCGTACTATGATATTTGAGTGCAAGTACTATTCGTAACATCAGGTTCCAAAGCCTTCAATGAATTCGTTGAATCGTCCTGCTCTGTGATCCCCACTAGATTCGGCAACTTAGTATAGATCAATTTACTTTTTTACTGCATTAAATTCGATTGGATATATTGTCTCATTTCGTCTACATCATCTATCTCTCTTTTGGGCAGGATATAGGAACTCACTGAACTATTGTAAAGAAAGAAATATCCATCGTCTTCTTGAAAACTTGTAATGCCTAACCAAGTTACTTTTGTTTCTTTATTTGAAGACGTATCCATTAATCCTTCTTCCGTCAATTTCAGTTGATGATTCCCTATTAGGCCATCATTGTTACCTTCTTTAATCATTTTCTTAGCATTACGGGCAATGAGGCCATAAAAATACTTCGGATAAAACATAACCCATAGAATACTCGTTACTAAAAAAATGATAAACAGTGGTAGAAACGACATGTCACTTATTAAGGAGTAAATATAGGAAATAATGATAAAGAATAATGGCGTTATAAACCTTTGTAACGCCAACGCCCGCTTACCAGTTTTAGAATTTTTGATGTGATACAAATTGAAGTGTATGTAATCTTCCTCAGTTAACTTGTAGTGTATTTCCATTGTAATCTCCTTTTTCTTTAAATCATCTTTTCCGTGACTGTCACCGAAATTTTACTGTCTAGGATTGAGAGGGATGGACTCTACCTATCTACTTTTCCAATCTTCTTTCAAACCTAAAGTAAGAATATATCCTATATAACACTGGAAGTAAGGCTATAATTGAGACCCACTTCATCGAACCAAAAGCAAATCCGATACTCACTAAGACTGCGGTGACAAACAAAAAGTTACCCGAAAAACCGTTAAGTGGTTGATTATCTAGAAAAAGTCCCCTGAACCCTTTCAAGTCTTTCACATAACAATCTTCATGATAAGCGACTATAACAAAAAATAAAGTTGCGGTTACTAAATCTCCCCTAAACTTAATTTCTTTAGAACATTTTTCACAATAAACAGCCTTAAACACCGTCATCCCACCTTTCAAGCATTCCGTTCAGCTGTTTCTTTTTCAAAAAACTAAGCTTCGTCTCGGATAATACAATCGCTCCAAGAATAAGGATGGCACCAATCCCCATTTTCACCGTCATCACTTCACTTAAAATCGCAACGGAAAATGCCATGCCCCAAAATGATTCGGTGGATAGAATGATTGCCGCTTTTGTTTCCGTTATGTACTTTTGGGCAACTGTCTGTAATAGAAATGCGATTGTTGTCGAAAAAACTGCCAGATAGAGGAGTGGTATCAAACCTTCCGTTTGCGTAGAAAAAGTTGTTTCACCTTTAAATACTACAAACAGACACCCGATGACTGCTGCTGCCATCATTTGAATAATCGTTAGCTGGATAGGGTCCTCGTCTTTTACAAATTTAGAGGTGTAGAAAATATGGAAAGCAAATCCAACTGCACAGCATAATGTTAGTAGATCCCCTACGTTGACTTCAGAAGAGAATTTAAGTGATAGTACCGCTACTCCGATTATCGCCATAAATGCCCCACCGAGTTCAAAAATATCGATTTTCTTTTTATAAATGACGAGCCCTATAAAAGGAACAATAACTACATTGATAGCAGTTAAAAATGCATTCTTTGAAGGTGTCGTATATTGTAAACCTACCGTTTGAAGCGCAAAGGCGATATAGAGGAAAATCCCCAATATCGACCCTTTTATAAATGTGCTTTTCTTTATCGTTTTTAGCCGTTTACTAAATACGATTCCTAGAATGAGTACGCCGATTAAAAAGCGCCCTGCCAGAATTTGATACGGCGTGTAGTATTCCAAGGCTACGGCACTGCCCACAAACCCGCTGCCCCAAATAATTGCTGTAATGATAAGTCCAATTTCCCCAATATATTTCCGCATATGATGCACCGCCGTTTTTATATCTAGTGTACCAAACCGGATTAGCTAATGGACTATGTTGTTAGACAAATCTTTCAATAATGTTCTTGAGTTTTCCACTGGTGCTTAAATGCACACTTTCACCCGCCCATAATGACATGAATTCAGTCTCCCCTTGCTTTGCCGCCTCTTTACGAATCTCTTTTGTTAAATCATTCTGAAGTGGGTAAGGAGCAATGATTGCTTCATTCATTTCACTGATGAAGCGGTTGCTAATTCCGCGTGCCATTTTACCGGAGAATGCTTTTGTTAACACCGTACATCTTTCATCCGCGTCCAAAACTGCCTGCTTATAAAGCGGATGTGCACCACTTTCGTCAGCAGCTAGAAGTACAGTTCCGATTTGGACAGCTTGTGCCCCGCTAGCTAACACATCCACCATTTTTTCTTTACTTGCAATGCCGCCCGCTGCAATAACTGGAAGTCGAACGGATGCGACTACTTTCAGCAGTAGTTCATTCAAGGGAATCAATGTTAATTCGCCTAAAAAGGAACCACGATGACCACCCGCTTCACTACCTTGTACTACAATTGCATCCATTCCCACCTGCTCCGCCAGTTCTGCCTCTTCTTTTGAAGTCGCTGTCCCTATTAGAAATACATCATTTCCCTTCAATAATTGCACAGTTTTTTCGTCCGGCAGTCCGAAAGTAAATGAACAGACTTTCACACCTTCTTCTATTAGTACCTGAACTTGCCCTTCAAATTCCGTTTTTGAAAATGGCGTATTCCACTGAGGAATCCCGAGTTCCTTACCTATCGGTTGGAGTGCTTCATATGCCCCCCGTAATTGCTCCTGACTCGGATTCACCGTTTCTGGAACAAACAAATTCACCGCAAATGGCTTCATTGTAAGACTTTTCACTTCACGAATGAAATTCCGCGTCTCTTCGGCCGAAAGATACCCAGCCCCAATTGAACCGAGAATCCCCGCTTCTGCAGATGTTGCTACAAACTCTGGCGTTGTCACACCCGCCATTGGTGCTTGGATAATTGGATGCTCGATTCCTAACATTGCCATCAAATTCAGCTTATTCATTCGACTCTCCTCCAATTCATTGCGTTCATTAAAAATACTGCTATATAGTCGGTACTTAACAAATAGAATGTACTTCCAATACCGCTTTGTCGCTTTGTGATGGCCTCACGCAATAAGCCCGTCAGAAAGATCACTGTCGGTCTTATTGCTCCGGCTCACACTTGTCGCTCCTTCGCTAGATTTGTTCGTTATACTGGTGAGGTATACCACCTAGTTAATTCTAAATAAGTAGTGCCGAATATATAGTACCCATTATATAGAAAAAAAGGTAGCTAAGTCAGCTACCTTTCACTTTTTCTATTGGATACTAAGTAGTAAAGCTAAATAACTTGTAAAGATGAAAAGGATACTCAAAATGAAAGTTACGATTACCGGTGCTTTCTTAATAAATGAGTACACAGTTAAAACGACGAAAAGAATCGCTAACAGTATAAGAGAGAGACCTGTGGCATTTGCTACAAGTTCGACATTCATTCCTTGCTGAAACTGACCTTGATAAAAGAAACTGAACAGCTTGGAAGGTCCTTCATTTTTCAATATGTTTTCGCTAGGCGGCGATTGTTGACCTAATGCAGCCGTTATCGAAAAAACAACCAAAATAAGTATGCTTTCCACTCTTGTCCAAGGTATTGGATTAAAGTCATTATCCTTAAGTAACTTCTTTCTAATAAGTATACTGTTGATCCCTGCATATACCAGTAATGGAATGATCGTTAAATGTTTTAATAACAATAATTGACCATACGGAAGCATCCACGCATTGGCATATTCATTAAACTCCACTACAAATGTCATTAAAATAAGTCCTGACACAATGGTGATGCTAAAACAAATAATGGCAACAGGCGAGAACCATTTCAAGAAATTCAACCAGTTTGAATGATCTTTTGAAAACCAGCTAACAACAAGCAAGATTCCTACCCAAATACTCACCGCTGTAAAATGGCTTGTATGCGTTAAAAATCCTTTGACATGATCAAGGGAACTAGCGTGACTAGCCCAACCAATTCCCATGATTAAAATGACAACAAAAATGATTCCTATATAAGAGTAGATTGGTTTCTTACGATCATCAAACCAAACGATAAAAATGAACAAGACATTGACAACTAGAAAAGTGAAAATCCATGCTTTGCCGACTTCAAAAGTAAGTAGAACTGTCTGTAGTGTTTCAGAAAGTCCCATATTCTCATTCAAATATATGATTAGCACTAAAACAGGCGCAAATGAGAACACTGCGATACCGAGTGTAGCTATAATTTGTACACTTCTTGGTATGTTTACTTCCGGTCGAAAAGAACTCGGTACTAGAGCTATAAGAAAACTTCCTATAAGAAGCGATACGCAAAGATATAAAAGTATTTCACTAAAAATTACCATAAACATTTATTATTTTTTTCTCCTTAACCCGACGAAAATCCCCACAATAATTGCAATTAAGACAATAACGATTACAGGAATGAGATAAGAAGGTAATTGACTTTGTTCATTTGTTTTAGTATCTTCAACATTTTCTAATGGTGTTTCATCTTGATTTACATCCTGTGAATTGGCTTCGGCTTCGGCTTCGGCTTCGGCTTCGGATTCATTTTCAACCGCTGTTTCAGATACAGGAACATCTACAGTGAAAGAAAATTCTCCTGCAATCGGATGACCATCTGCTCCAATAATATTCCAAACAACTGTATAGTCACCATTTTCCAAGGCATTTGTAAACGTCCCTGTCATTTGCGTATCTGCTATGGAAATATCTTCAACTGGAATAGATTGGCCATTTGAATTACTGACCTCTAACGTTCCTCCTTGTTCGATTTTCCCTTCGTAGGTTAAGGCTATCTCGCGCATTTCTTCTGTAACAACTTCTCCATCTTCTGGGGAAGACGTTTCTAACCCTGTATGTGCCAGAGCACTGGTAGTAAAAATAAACATGAAGACAAATGTAATTAATAATAACTTTTTCACTGTAATACCTCCTAATTTAATTGCTGATTAAAACTACGAACTTAAAAACTTGAACATAATCAAATCAATTTCAGTGTAGCTTTTCGTTGTGAAAAATTCGTGAAGTGTTTTTATTCCTTATACTATTACGAGTAAAGCAATCCCGTTTTCAGCCTATCGGTTTGTAACATACCCCGTCTTCTCGATGATCGCCTGTCCTAGGTCAGACAAAATCCAATCGATGAATTTCTCGATATGCGGATTATCACTGCCCGCAGTCACGGCATAAATATCAGCCGTAAGAGGATAATCTTCAGACTGGATTGTTTCTGATGACGGTTCAATTCCTTCAATTTGAAGCAATCGGATTTTATCGTTAGTGACCATTTCGGTTGAATAATATCTGAAAGTAAAGCCTAATGCATTGTTGTAGTTCGTATAGTCCGATACCTCATCAATAATTCCTCCCATAAGATCAATCACATTTTCAACCGGAGGATCCATGATCGACACTTCACCCATCAAGTTTTGAAGTGCAGTCTGACTGCCGCTGTCTTGTGGCCGCTGGAATGCCCGTATCGCTTTTTTCTTTCCGCCTACGTCTTTCCAATTTGTTATTTCTCCGGAATAAATCCCTTTGATTTCATTCATCGTCAAGGTTTTTACAGGGTTTTTCGCATTGACGAAAAAAACGAATGCTTCTTTACCGATTGGTGTCAGCGTTAATTCTTTGCCAGCTCGTTCTGCTGATGCCAATTGAGTAGAAGAAGGACCTGCTACAAAAATTATATCGACTTCCCCATCAATGAGCTTTTCGTAGGCTACGTTTGTCATATTCGACATCACTTCACTGTTATAGAGGTTGTATTCCTTTTCTGGATAGACTGCCTGTGCGAATCCAGCATACATCGGGTAAAGCGCGGTCGCACCATCTATGACAGGTAAATCCGATTCCAGCTTCAAGGTCGCTGGCTCGTCCAGTTTCATAGCTTTCGTCCCAGATGCGAACGGACTGTATTGTTGCAGGTTCACTTCTGTATCCTCCAACCTGTCCAAGTTCTGCTTATATATACCGGAAGCCGTGAAAGACAATGCCACAACGGCTATCAGCGCAACAACGCCATAAAAAGCTTTTTTTCCGTTCGGATATTTCGTCCAACCTATCGTTTTGAATAGAATCAAAATAACCAGTATTACGTAGATTGCAATAAGCAAAGGTACTATATAATACATATTCGGCGTTATGAATAAAACAGATATAAAAGCCAATGGCAACGCCAATATCGTCGCCGCTACAATAATCATTAGGATGGTTGCAATCATTAGGATGTTTTTCAAGCTGAGTCCCCCTTAGTATTAAAACATTTCTGTATAGCGAACCTCAATTGAGCCCGTTACTGTTCTCTCTAATCATACACATCTTTTTGCACATTAAGTTCAACTCCATTGATTGAAACTGTATTACTATCAATCCAAACGATTTTCGCTTGATTTTCCGGTTACTTTTAGATCAATCTTCATTGTGCACCCACTCCTATCGAGACGTTTCTTTCCATACAAATGTTTCCAATACACATTTGTTGATTAACCAGTAAATGACTGCTTGCTTTTGTGTTTAAACACTAGACGCCTTATACACAGATGCTCTCGGATCACTTTGGACTGAACAACTATTGCATCATTATTGAGATTTCTTACTGCGTAGGGTGAACGCTTGTCCGTCGCTCTCCATACAATTCTAAAACAAACGTTTTTTATACCTTCACGTTTGATGGATAAAAGTCACAACCTATCTATTTATGATTTATATGTAATTGTTCAAATTTAATTGAACAAAATATTCTATAATTATTGAACTTCGCATTCCAAATAGGTATACTTTACCAAGTAGGAGGCGGATTAGTATGAATACACTAACAATAACAGGTAGAAAAAGAGAATCGTACAAAGTGGAGCTCGAGTATTCTCTATTATGGGAATGTGCATTAGGTATTGCAGCGATCACAAATACACCGCTGCTAGACACGCTCGAGAAAAAAGGTTCATTTGAAACACTTCGAAATGAAATGCCTGACGAGTTAGTTAGCGAACTGAATTACGTTGAAGAACACAATACATGGAAAAGTTTACTTCAACTTTTACACGCTTTTGAAAGAAATTCGAATGACATTGAAAAATTCAAGATTTATGTCAACAATTTAAGCGATGTGGAACTGAAGTATACTTGTCTCCCATACTTCGGAACAGATTTACAAGAAAGTAGGATGCTTGCGGCGAATGGTGATAAAGTTGCTGTCGATTTAATAAAACAAGTAGCAAAGGAAAACCCTTTTCTACCTGCTTATATTGACTTTATCAGCAATGTAAATGGCGTTGACTTTAAAAAGCATTTACTAACTGTCATGTCTTTGTGGACTGAAACAGTTCTTGATGCAGACACAAATCCCTTGTTAGCCATCTTGGAAAGAGATCTCGATGAAAAAAGAAGTATGAAAGACAAACTAACGCCTGAAGAATTTGTTGCATGGGCCACAAATGGAACAGAGTATATTCCTGAGCCAAGCGTTCATCGTGTTTTATTGATTCCCCAATTGACGTACCGGCCTTGGACGATTGTATCGGATATTGAAGAAACGAAAGTTTTTTATTATCCGATTCCGAACACAAGCATTGATCCAACTGATAAGTATCTTCCCGATTACTTTTTAATTCAGAAACATAAAGCATTGGGAGATGAAGTCCGGCTCCGTATGGTTAAGCTTTTATCTGAACAAGATTGCACGTTAAAGGATATAACTGAGCAGCTCGAATTAGGAAAATCAACTGTTCATCACCATTTAAAAATTTTAAAGGCCGCTTCTTTAGTTGGTCAAAAGTCCTCCAATTATTATTTGAAAGAAAAGTCCGTTGCTTCCCTGCCCAAAGAGTTGGAACTCTATTTAACCCAATAATGCAGAAGGGGCGATGACTTTTGAATACTCATGTCTTAAAAAATAGGGGCTTCGTTTCATTGTGGGCGGGAAGTGCAATATCCGAATTGGGTGGCTCCTTTGGCACGTTTTGCAATTCGATTATTGTTTACGAACTCACGGGGTCAAAACTGGCGTTGGGTAGTATGTGGTTACTGTACTTTCTCCCCTCAATCGTGTTTCAACTCGTCAGTGGGCCGTTCATTGATAAATGGAGTCGCAAATGGATTATGATTTTCTCCCAGTGGACACGGGCATTGATTTTTCTGGTGCCACTTTTATCAATGTTCCTTGGCCATTTGGAAGTTTGGCATATCTATGTTGTTCAGGTTATCATTGGCCTTGTCACCCCACTTTACGTTCCTGCAAGTCAAGCGATTACACCGACAATCGTAGCTAAGGAACAGTTAAGTACGGCCAATGCTTATCTCGATGGTACAACGAGGCTTATGATGTTCTTGGCACCCATGGCTGGTGGAGTTGTTATTAATTATATAGGGACGGATTTCACTTTGTTACTCGTGTTTATATTACTTGCGCTAAGTGGATTTTTGCTGTTACGGATGGACGAGCAACGAGTTCCTCAAGGTATACGGAAGACTTGGTTGGAACAATTCAATGAAGGCATCCATTACTTTTTTAAAGAACGAACAATCGTGTGGCTGGGAATCTTCCTTGCATTCGTCCAATTTGGCGTTGGTGTCACAATGGTGATTAATTTACCGTATATCACGGATGTGCTGAAGGGGAATTATGAAGATTATGGCCTCTTTATGGCTGGCTTTCCATTGGGTTATGTCATCGGATCTCTGTTAATTGGAAAGATAAAATTCCGAAGTCGAAGAATGTTCATGTTAGGATCCCTAGTAATCGGTGGATTAACCTACATTTCGTTAGGAATTATTAATGCAATCATTTTAGCGATTATCGTCGAAATTATTGCAGGAATTATGATGGCTTTCTTCAGTATTCACAACATCACAATTTGTCAGCGGGCGATTCCGAATCATATGATGGGGAAAGTGATGTCGGTTAGATTAGTAATTAGTAGAACGGCGATGCCAATTGGGATTGTTTTTGGAGGAATTATTAGTGAGTTATGGGGAATTAGACCTTTATATATAATGATTGGATTAGCGATAAGTTTGGTATCTATCATTGGTATCGTCTTTCCTTATTTCAAGTTCATTGATGGTCCACCCCAACCTGAATTATTACCTAAAAAGAATAACTACGCGCGGCAATAGACTGCGCATGGTTATCCTTTTTAGGCCTTTTCTTATTATAAAATCTCGCAAACCCGTCCAACTTGTCCGTCTTCTAAGCGTACTTTAATGCCATGCGGGTGGAAACTTGAGTTCGTCAATAAATCTTTAACGACACCTTCCGTTTTCGAGCCCGACCGCTGATCTTTTTTCAAGATAACTGCTACTTTTAAGCCTGGTGTTACATCTGCACGATTCTTTCCATTCATATATTATTCTTCCTCTCTTTTTTGAAATATACTTTGCACGACGTGTGCGGTTCCTGTATGAAGTTGGCCTTCCACGCGATTGACTTCCCCGATATGGAAGTGTTTGACGAAATAACCATCGAATTGTTCGAGCATCTTAATAGGATTACACAGCATTTCTTCGACCCGTGGGCCGCCTGTTCCGTACTGGAGCTGTTCTTTCGTATACAACTCACTTACATAGCATCCACCAGGTTTTAATGCCTTTTTAATCCCTGCTAGAGTACGGTCCATAACGTTTCCCGGGAAATGTCCGAAGATGTGAACGATGGCATCCCACTGCTCTTCTTCCCATGCCACTTCTGCCAAATCGTGCAGTTCCGTTTTTACAACGACACCTTTTTCACCCGCCAACTGCTTTGTCTTCTCCAGTCCTGCCGGCGCATAATCCCATGCTGTCACATCAAAGCCAAGCGTTGCCAAGTAGACCGAATTACGCCCTTCACCTTCCGCGATACAAAGCACTTTACCCTTCGGTAATTGCTGTGCCGCCTCCACAAGAAATCCGTTGGGTTCTTTGCCATAGACGTATTCTTCAACGGAAAAACGTTCATGCCACATATTTGTCATAGCTTCTCAGTCCCCTTTGTATCTACTTCCTTCAGTTTATCATAAAATGGCCGATTACTTTGCCGTTGACATTTATTCGTTTACCCCCTAAACTACTATTATTGGTTTAGGGGGTAGACTATATTGAGAGAAAAACTACTAGAAGCTGTTGATTTATTCGAAGAAGTAATGATTTTCGGGACAGAACATGTTATTAAAAACATGGATATTCCCATTTGGAAAGAGTATTCTCCTGAGCAAATTCAAGTACTCAAAATCCTTTCTACTTATGGAGCACTTTCGAGCGGAAAGCTTGCCACAATTCAAGGTGTACATAAAAGCGCCGTCTCGAGCCGTTTAAAAAAGTTGGAGGAAAAAGGACTTGTGACATCCGAGCGTGACGAAAACGATCAGCGTGCCAAAATCATACGACTTACATCGGAAGGTATCGAGGTTCTTCAAACGTCCAATAATGCGGTCTATGAAAATATTGAAAAACTTTTTAAAGATCGAATTGATGAAAAGGAACTGGAGACATTCGTTGAGACCTTCCGAAAACTTAAAGAGATTTTACAAATGAAGGAGATGTAATTTTGAGAGCTATTTTAAAATTCAAATGGCCGATTTTCATCGGCTTACTTACATTGACAATTGCGTTATTCATTTTAGCACCAAATTTGGCAAAACAAGCAGAAGAAGCGGGCTCACTACAACTTCCAAGCAGTGCTGATTCGCAAAAAGCGGCTGATATGCTAGAAAAAGCCGGTGCTTCCGAAGATACGATTTCACTCGTCTATCCGCTGAAAAAACCAGTAGATGCTGCGATGAAAAAAGAAATTCAATCGGTTGTAGACAAACTTGAAGCCCTGGGCAAGCCAGTTTCAGCAATACTTAACCCATTTGAAAGTAAAGAACTGGAAGCGCAACTTGTTTCAAAAGATCAGAAGACAGTCCTCGTACCAATTACTGTGGACGGTACATTTGATGAAATTATTGCCCTTGCTGATAAAATTCATAGTGATATTTTACCCCAAAACCAGACAGTCTATTTAACAGGTGAAGCGATTATCGGCAATGATGTAAACCAAAGCGCACAAGACGGCTTGAAAAAAACAGAAATTATTACCGTCGTGCTTATTTTCGGTTTGCTTCTCATCGTATTCCGCTCAATTGTCACACCATTTATACCGCTTATTGCGGTAGGGATCTCCTATTTACTCAGTCAATCATTTGTTGCCTTTTTCATTGACTGGTTCGGATTCCCTGTTTCTAATTACACACAGATTTTCCTTGTAGCTATCCTCTTCGGACTAGGAACGGATTATTGTATTCTGTTGCTCAGCCGTTATAAAGAAGAATTGCTAGCAGGTCATAGCGTCGAGGATGCAGTCGTTAATACGTATAAAACTGCAGGTCGTACACTGTTCATCAGCGGTCTTGCCGTCTTTATCGGATTTGCAGCAATCGGATTTGCAGACTTCCCGATTTTTAAATCAGCTGTGGCCGTCGCGGTCGGAATTGCCGTGTTGATGGTCGTGCTATTTACAGTTGTTCCATTGTTCATGGTTTTATTGAAAGACAAATTGTTTTGGCCTTCAAAACAAGCTGCATCGCATAAAGACAGTAAAATATGGGTTGCCTTCAGTAAAGTTTCGGTCAAGCGGCCGCTCATTTCTATGCTAATTGTGGCAGTTATCACAGTCCCACTTCTATTGACATATGATAATGATTTGTCATTCAACACAGTCGATGAGATTGATAAGAGTAAAGAATCGGTCATGGGCCTCAATGCTATTTCTGAAGCATTCGGGAAAGGAGATTCGTTGCCAATCCAGGTTTTATTGAAAAAAGACGGCCCGATTGTCAATGAAACTGACGTCACCTATCTCGAAGCAATCAGCCGGGATATCGAGAAGATTGACGGCGTGAAAACGGTCCGGACGATTACGCGTCCAACTGGTGAAATTATCGAAGACTTGTATGTAGACCACCAGCTTGGTCTTATGTCAGAGGGTCTTGGTGATGCGACTGGTGGACTGGATGAGGTAAAAAAAGGACTGACAGAAGTTCAAGGCGGACTGGACCAAGTGACCGGCATATTTTCTACCGGTTCTGCAGCTGAAGTCAATGGTGCTGGACTTGCACAAGCCGCAGGTGGTATCGAGCAGCTTTCTGCAGGTGTTGGTGCTTCTACTAAAGGCCTGGATGAAATCGGTTCCGGTCTTGGCGAATTATCCGCATCATTAAAAGAAATGAGTGAGTCGGACAGTGTGCGTGCTACCGGTTTGTTCATCCCGTCAGGCACGCTCAGCAATGAAACGTTCAAGCCGGTGATTGACCGTTATACGTTCGGAGCCGAATCAGGGATTTTACTTGAAGTGATTTTGGACTATGATCCTTATTCAAGGGAAGCGATCCAAACGGTGCATGACATTAAAGACAGCGTAACCCGTTCAGTTATCGGAACACCTTTCTTTGACGCAGAGCTTGCATATAGCGGAGTATCCAGTATGAATTCGGATCTGTATGATATTTCGTCAAAAGACTTCAAGCGCACAGTCATTATTATGCTTGCCAGTTTGTTCGTCGTCTTGACGTTCTTATTCCGTTCTGCAATCATGCCTTTGTATATGATTGGCTCCTTGCTGCTCACATATTACACATCTATCGCTGTAACTGAACTCATCTTTGTCAATATGTTGGGTTATGATGGTATCAGCTGGGCAGTTCCATTCTTTGGCTTCATTCTGCTTATTGCGCTCGGTGTGGATTACTCCATTTTCTTACTCGACCGCTTCCGTGAGGAGAGCATTAATGGGCTGAATATACGAGAGGCCCTTACGATGTCGATGGCTAAAATGGGTACGGTCATCATTACTGCATCCATCATACTCGCCGGAACATTTGGTGCAATGATGCCTTCAGGCGTGTTGAGTCTCGTACAAATCGCTACAATTGTCATTACAGGACTCCTTCTGTATGGACTCATCATTCTTCCATTACTCATTCCGGCGATTACTGTATCGTTTGGCAGAGGGGTATGGTGGCCGTTCAGAGGTTGATATAATACGTAAAGCGTCCGTTCCTTTTGTGGGGAACGGACGCTTTTTTAATGATTCTACTCTTTGTTACTGATACTCTCCAAATATTGATCCAATCGTGCTGCCATCATTTCATCCGTCAAACCTGTAACACCAAACGACGCCCATCCACTGTATACAACAGGAGGTCCGTCCAAAAAATCAAACACGGAGACAATATCCCAGTAGGGTTCATACGAAAATGAGAGTTCAGCATGTCTTTGATAGGCTTGTAAAAATAGATCTGCCACTTCGACGCTATGCAACAGCGCGAGGTTCACACGACAATGACCCACGTCGATACCCGCTGGACCGCGGCATGCATTCGGCCAATCGACAATCCCACTGACTTCTTTGTTAGTCCACAACACGTTTGCAGGATGAAAGTCGCGGTGAATAAACGTCTCGAAAAATTCAGGCTCCGTTCCATGGAAACGTTCAAATGCCGCCTGCCACACATCCCGTTTCTTCGTCCATTCGGGGAATTTGACGTCCGCCCGTTTTGTATACGGCGCATATTTCCATGTAAAATCATTCGCTTTAACTTGATGAATTTGCACAAGTACTTTTGCCAATCCATCCGTCCATTGGTTGAAATCATCTGGCAGAAGCTCTACTTTCCCTTCAACTTTCGTCATAAGGATAGACGGTAACCCGCTCAGCTTTCCTGTTTCATCAGACCCAATCAGCGCTGGAGTCGGCAGCCCACTATCCGAAGCTTTTCGAAGGCTCGCCGCTTCGTGCTTGACGAGATCAGGTTCTTCAAGAAGCCACTCCTCATTGTCAAATTGTCGTAAAACCATTTCCGAGTCTTCCGTCTTCACTTCATAAAGAAGTGAGGATGTACTGCCTGGGAGTCGTTTCATCCAATGGACGACACCCCCTACTTCTTGCTGCACCCAGATTTCTGCTTTTTCGATTGGTCGCAAATTCCACCCCTCCTTTAAACATGAATTATGGATTAGACGAGTCCCATTTCACCCTCTATACATCACTTCACCCGCAATAACGGTCATCACAACATTCGCGTTCACGATCTCTTCATCTTCCACTCGGAATAAATCCTTGTCGAGCACTGTGAAATCAGCATCGAACCTGGGCGCAAGCTTACCGCGGACGTCCGCTTTTCCGATTGTTCCCGCACTCCCCGTCGTAAAGAGGCCGACCGCTTCAAAGCGACTTAGTTTTTCATCTGGCAAATAGCCATCGTGGGTTTCCCCAGGCTTCCGACGCGTTGCCGCTGCATAGATGCCAAGCAATGGGTCGACCTCCTCGATTGGCGCATCCGAACCGCCGCCGCAAATGAATCCACGGTCAAGCAGCTTTTTCCACGCATAGGCCCAATCAAGACGGTCTTCCCCTAAACGATCCATGACCCATGGGAAGTCTGATGAAACAAACACCGGCTGTATATCAAGGATGACTGGCAACTTTTCCATCCGCTCGACTAGATCTTCACGCAAGACATTTACATGGATAAGTCGATCACGTTTGCCAGTAGGTACCGGGTACTTCTCTATCGCATCGAGTGCTTTTTCAACAGCTGCATCCCCAATGACATGAACAGCAATTGCTTCGCCATACTTGCGTGCGAGCGACACTATCGCACCAATTTCTTCATCCGTAATGACTGTCATGCCGAATGTTTCGGGCGTATCTGCATACGGTTTACTTAACAAAGCCGTTTTACCTCCAAGCGCTCCGTCGATGAAAAATTTCATCTCGCCAGGCTCAATCCAAGGTTCATTATAAGTAGCTTGCTCTTCCTTCAATTGCTGGAAAACAGTTGACCGTCGCAATAAATGTGCGCGGAATTTCTTCTGTTCACCAATAACGTTTTTGAATGCTTGTAGCGGGTTTTTATAATCCCCATAATACCCGAGGTCATCCGTCACTCCCCCTGTCAGTCCAAGTGACAGCAAATCATCGACTGACTTTTGTAAGGCCCGAGTCAATGATTCCTCTGTCGGCTCTGGAATAAGGGCAAGTACAATCTCCTGCGCTCCTTCTTTCAAGTAGCCCGTAGGTTCCCCGTTCGCATCACGCATAATGACACCATCTTCGGGATCAAGTGTATCTTTTGAAATACCTGCCAGCTCAAGCGCTTTTGAATTGGCGAGCGCCGCATGTCTACATGTCCGTTTCAAAATCATAGGGGAATCCGTGACCTTATCCAATTCATGTCGCGTGAGGATCTTTTTATCTGGGAAGTTATTTTCATTCCATCCCTCTCCGATAAACCATTCGTCAGATTTCAAATCAGGATGAGCATTTATCAGCATATCCATCATGTCATCAGCGGACGTTGCCTTCGATAAGTCCAAACTTAGTAATTTTTCGCCGTGACCAATCATATGCATATGACTATCGACGAATCCTGGATAAAGAACGGAACCCTGTAAGTCAATTTCATTATCTGCTCGTTCTTTTAAATCGCCATATGTGCCAACTGCACTAATCTTACCGTTTTCTGTGAGCAGCGCCTCAACTTGGTCGCCTTCTTGCTCCATCGTATACATCGTGCCATTATGCCAAAGTGTTTTCATCTCAATTCCCCCTATCTCTCTAGTTATAGTCTAAACTTTCGGTCATTCACGAGCAACATTTTGATTATCAATGCTACAATTAAGATTAATGATTAGGAGGGATTAAGTTGAGATTAACTGTTTACCTGGCAGGGGAAATCCATAGTTCATGGCGTGAGGAAGTAAAGATGAAAGTGGCTGCACTTAAGTTGCCAATCGATTTCGTCGGTCCCATGGAAGACCATGACCGTTCTGATAACATCGGGGAAGATATTCTAGGCAAGCAGCCGAATGCAATTTCCAAAGATGCTGCGGCATCTAGCTTTAATAATTTGCGTACGGAGCTATTAATGAAGCAAGCCGATCTTGTCATCGCTTTATTTGGGGAGAAATATAAGCAGTGGAATACCGCGATGGACGCGAGTGCCGCCGTCGCATTCGGCAAACCACTCATCCTAATTCGTAATGAAGCACATCATCATGCACTAAAGGAATTGTCACGCAAAGCAAACGCTACCGTTGAAACTGTCGATCAGGCTGTAAAAGCACTGCATTATATTTTCGAATGAACTAAGAAAAGCGCAAGCTGCCGTTTAGCCCCGACAGGCATAAGACGGTTTGCGAGGAGGCGTACTTCAGCCCCATAGCAAAACGACTTATGACCCGAGGGTTTGCGCCTGGAGCCTAGACACTGCTCCAGGTTGAAAAAACTTATACCTTTTTAAATACCATCCCACGGGCTGTCCTCATCAGGGCAGTCTTTTTTAATGGCGTTCCTACACCGATCATACAACCGCGAAGAACAATCATATACCCTTCCACACCGATCATATCCCCCTATCTCGTTTACAAAACCTTAACGATTCCTTCATACCCGCTCAACAATTCTCCTCTATCATTTGAATTGTAGTCAAAACACTCTAGGGGGGCAACAACAGATGAAAAACATGAAAACACTCGCAACACTCGGACTTGCATGCTCGATCTTTCTCGCTGCTTGCGGTGGAGCGGACGGTAATACATCAGCTAAAACTAGCGAAGGCTTAAGCGGTAGTGTAGCAGGAGACGGATCATCGACTGTTGCGCCAATCATGGAAGCGATTGTTGAAGAATATGCACAAGCTGAAAAAGACGTTAAAGTATCCGTAGGTGTTTCCGGTACAGGTGGCGGATTTGAAAAATTCATCGCTGGTTCAACAGACTTCTCAAATGCATCCCGCCCCATTAAAGATGAAGAGAAAGCAAAGCTTGACGAAGCAGGCGTTGATTATACAGAACTTAAAATTGCAAACGACGGTTTAACAATCGTTGTAAATAAAGAAAACACTTGGGTCGATTCACTTACTGTTGAAGATCTCGCGAAAATGTGGGCAGAAGATGGATCAGCAAAAAAATGGTCTGATATCAACCCAAGCTGGCCAGCTGAAGAAATCGTCTTCTATTCACCAGGTACAGATTCTGGCACATATGACTACTTCAATGAAGTTGTCTTGGAAGATGCTGACCTTGTAAAATCTGCAACACTTTCTGAAGATGACAACGTTCTTGTTACAGGAATTAAAGGTGACAAAAATGCAATTGGATTTTTCGGTTATGCTTACTACGAATCAAATAAAGACGCGCTAAATGCAGTATTAATAGATGGTATTGAACCGAATGCACAAACAATCGAGTCTGGCGAATACACTCCATTCTCTCGCCCACTATTCATTTATGTCAGCAACGATGCAGTTAAAGAGAAAAAAGAAGTTCGTAACTTCATGGAGTTTGTTATCGACAACTCAGCAGAAATGGCCGAAGCAGTTGGTTATGTACAACTGCCTGAAGCAGACTATGAAGAAGGACGTAAAGCATTGGATTCTCTGAAATAATAGAACGATTCCTGGCTGTCCTGCATAGTAGGGCAGCCATTATCCTTTCAACACCGTAACTAAACAACGTTATCCAATAGGAGGTCCATAGATTGACTTCAATAAAACCGACAGATAAGTTGCGAACACGCGATGTCATTGCTGCTGCTAAAAAGAATGAGAAGTTTGGCAAACTCATCCCGCATCTTTTACTCGCTGTCACTTCCATCACTGTACTGGCAACATTTGGGATTATCTACACATTACTGAAAGAAACATTCATCTTTTTTCAAGAAATAAAGATCACTGACTTCATTTTTGGAACTGAATGGGCACCTTTTTCCAATGCTGATCAGGCATTCGGTGTACTTCCCTTAATCGTCGGGACTTTAAAAATCGCAGGTGTTGCGCTTCTTATCGGGGTCCCTTTCGGACTTGCGTGTGCAATTTTCCTCAGTGAATATGCGTCACCAAAAATCAAAAAGTTCATCAAACCAATTATTGAGTTACTGGCTGGAATTCCAACGATTGTTTACGGATTTTTTGCCTTAACAGTCGTGACACCATGGCTCCAGTCTTTCATTCCACAATTGAAGTTATTTAACGCACTAAGTGCCGGTATTGTAGTCGGTATTATGATTTTACCAATGATAATCTCGCTTTCGGAAGATGCACTTTCTGCTGTTCCTGCTTCATTCCGCGAGGGGTCTTACGCGCTTGGGTCTACAAAATTTGAAACAGCTATCAAAGTCGTCTTTCCAGCAGCAATTTCCGGTATTGCAGCATCGATTATCCTTGCTGCTTCACGGGCTGTAGGAGAAACAATGATTGTCTCACTTGCCGCAGGTTCCACGCCAATATTCAATATGGACTTTACAGGTTCAATTCAAACGATGACTTCTTATATCGTTCAAGTCGCAACAGGCGACGCAGGCTATGGCACAACAATCTATTATTCCATTTACGCTGTCGGGTTCATGCTATTCTTGTTCACATTCCTAATGAACCGGGCCGCTTTGTACATCAAGACGAAATTCAGGGAGGAATACTAATATGGACCGCGTTCTTCAGTCAAAAACAAATCGTCGACTTACAAAAGATTCAGCGATGAAATGGCTGTTCGGTGCAATCGCTGCCGCCGTCCTCGGAATTACATTCTTCCTGTTTTACGGCATTGGTGCAGATGGCGTCGGACGGTTGAACTTTTCATTCTTTACGAATTTCGGATCCCGCTTCCCTGAAAAGGCGGGCATTAAAGCAGCTCTTGTCGGTACACTGGCTCTCATGGCCGTCGTTATTCCGGTATCCATGTTCCTAGGCCTTTGTTCCGCTATTTACCTTGAAGAATATGCTAAAAAAAATAAATGGACCTCTTTTATTGAAATGAATATCAGTAACCTTGCCGGCGTTCCTTCCGTTGTCTTCGGACTTCTTGGTCTAACTGTTTTTGTCCGTGCATCATCATTAGGCAATAGTATCTTGGCTGCTGGATTGACGATGAGTTTGCTAATCTTACCAATCATCATCGTAGCTTCCCAAGAAGCACTTCGTTCCGTTCCAGACACACTTCGAGAAGCTTCATATGGCATGGGTGCAACAAAATGGCAAACAATCATTCATGTGATTTTACCGTCCGCAGCAGGTTCTATTTTGACAGGTAGCATCTTATCCTTCTCACGTGCCATCGGTGAAACAGCACCGCTCATTGTTCTTGGGATACCGGTTATCGTTCAATTCCTGCCAACTGGACCGCTTAGTACATTTACAGCTCTTCCGATGCAAATTTACGACTGGGCTAAACGCCCACAACCCGAATTTGCAGATGCTGCCTCAGCAGGAATTATCGTGCTTATGATCTTACTCATTACAATGAACGGATTTGCGATTTACTTTAGAAATAGATCACAAAAAAAGCTTAAAAATTGATAGGAGGATTATTATGACAAAAACACTCGTTCGACCTACTGAAGATGCTAAGCTTCGTGTCATGAAAAATGAAAATTGGACAAAAGCAGTTTATGAAACAAACGGTTTAAATCTCTGGTATGGCACGGCGCACGCGCTTAAAAACATCGACTTGTCCATCAATGAAAAAGAAGTAACAGCAATCATCGGCCCTTCCGGCTGCGGAAAATCTACGTATTTAAAAACACTAAACCGGATGGTAGAAAACGTAGGCGACGTCACCATTTCTGGTAATGTTACATTTATGGGCAATAATATTCTTGGCAAAGCGATGTCCGTGGAATTGCTTCGTTCAAAAGTCGGCATGGTATTCCAAAAACCCAATCCATTCCCGAAATCCATCTATGAAAACGTTGCATACGGGCCGAAGATTCACGGTATCCGTAATAAAGCAATGTTAGATACAATTGTTGAAGACAGCTTACGTAAAGCAGCCTTATGGGATGAAGTAAAAGACCGTCTGAACAAAAGCGCATATGGACTTTCCGGCGGACAGCAACAACGGCTCTGTATAGCACGCTGCCTCGCAGTTGACCCAGAAGTAATCCTAATGGATGAGCCAACTTCAGCACTAGACCCGGTATCGACACATAAAGTCGAAGAATTGATTCGCAACATCAAAAACGATGTAACAATAGCAATCGTTACACATAACATGCAACAGGCAGCACGAATTTCCGACCGCACTGCATTTTTCCTAAACGGAGAAATCGTAGAATGCGATCGTACATCCACACTATTTAGTACGCCGACAGACGAACGCACCGATGACTACATCAACGGGCGATTCGGTTGATAATCTCATTTGGTAAACAAAAAGGGCATCTCGAGTTAGTGTTTTCCTCACTATCTTGAGATGCCTTTTTGTTTTCGGCAAAATAAAAAACCGAAGATATCGTCAATAACGACATCTTCGATCAATGGTTTAGTCTCTTATTCAGTTCCCATTTCTGCTTGCACAACGTCAACAATACGCTGAACAAGACGTACACAATCTTCTTCAGAAGGCGCTTCTACCATGACGCGCACAAGCGGTTCAGTGCCCGAAGGACGAACCAAAACGCGGCCATTGCCTGCCATCTCTTTTTCTACTTCTGCTATTATTTCTGCTACTAATGCATTATCCGTCACAGCATTCTTATCCGTAACACGTACATTAACAAGTTTTTGTGGATAAATTTTCATGCCTGCCGCAAGTTCAGATAGCTTACGTCCAGTTATTTTCATAATGTTAACGAGCTGAAGTCCTGTAAGAAGCCCATCGCCTGTTGTATTGTAATCGTGGAAGATAATATGGCCTGATTGCTCACCGCCAAGATTATAATTTCCTTTTCTCATTTCTTCTACAACATACCGATCACCAACGGCTGTCTGAATGCTCTTCATGCCGTGTTCCGTCAATGCTTTATAGAAACCTAGATTGCTCATAATCGTTGAGACTATCGTTCCTGATTTAAGGCGGCCTCCTTCATGTAAATGACGTGCGATGATGAACATAATCTGGTCACCATCAACAACTTCTCCACGTTCATCTACAGCGATAAGACGATCTCCGTCTCCGTCAAACGCTAAACCAATATGGGCACCTTTTTCAACAACGAGTTTACCCAATTCTTCAGGATGAGTCGAACCAACACCGTCATTAATGTTCAAGCCGTTTGGCGATGCTCCCATTGTTGTTAGGTCTGCATCAAGATCAGCAAACAAATGTGTTGCCAGTGTAGATGTCGCACCATGTGCACAATCGAGTGCAACATGAATTCCCGCGAATTCCTCGTCGACCGTCTGTTTTAAGTACTGAATATATTTATGTCCGCCTTCAAAATACTCTGTTATAAAACCAACGTCTGCTCCAGTCGGACGCGGCAACGAGTCTTCTTGTACGTTTAACAGTTGCTCAATTTCTTCTTCCTGTTCATCCGTCAGTTTATAACCATCTGCACCAAAAAACTTGATGCCATTGTCTTCGACAGGATTATGTGAAGCTGAGATCATGACTCCGGCCTGTGCATTCATGACGCGCGTCAAGTAAGCGACACCTGGTGTGCTAATAACCCCAAGAGTCATCACTTCAATCCCCGTCGATAAAAGACCCGCAATTAGGGCATTTTCAAGCATCTGACCCGAGATACGCGTATCCCTGCCGACGAGTACTTGTGACTTCCCTGATGATTCTTTTGTTAACACATGCCCACCAATTCTACCCAATCTAAATGCGATTTCCGGTGTCAATTCCTTATTTGCAACCCCACGGACGCCATCGGTCCCGAAATACTTTGTCATTTTCATTCTCCCTTTCAATCCTGCACATTCAACTGTATGTCAGGCAAGTTCAATATGCATCGTTACTTCTTTATCTGATAATATCCATTTCACATCTAGGGGTCCTTCAACCAAGACTGAGAAATTCTGTTCTCCTTCGTCCGTGGTTTCAGACGCATCGATATAAACGGTGAAATCTGATTTCTCCAATGTATCAATTACATCCTGTTCCGCCGTGACAGTTAGTACAACCAAACCGGCCGCCGGTTTTTGAAATGAACTCGTGAAACTTTCATCAAGTCCTTTTACAGTAACAGGTATGTCTTTAAATTCCTTCGTAACTACTTTTACATCCTCAACAGGCGGCTCCGGATTGATTACTTCCAAGTCTGAATCAATCACTGTTGCATCTATTTTCACTTTAACTTTATCTAAAGACATCTTTGTAACACCTTTAGGTTTTTTCAAATCAATCGCCATTGTTCCTTGTCCTTTTACTTCGGATACATCCACATCAACGCTGAATTCTTTAATTTGATCCAGTACTTTCCGTGGACCGAATAAACTAATCGTTTTATCCTGAGCAGAAATGGCATCGACAGTGACACCAGTAACAGGAACTCCACGCGATTTAAGTACGATTGGCACTTCTTTACTATATTCGGAAATCTCAACTTTGACAGTTACTTGTTCAGGAACAATCGTCACATTCAGCTTCGTTAAATCTTTATCTAAAACCCGGACCCGTGCTTGCTGCTCGAATGATTTGTTAATTTCCTTGTCTCCTGTTATTGAGGCTTTTACAAAACTGATCGATTCAATAACACTCTTCGCCCCCGTCACTTCGATAGTTGACGGATCGACATCTATCTTAACGACATTGAACTCTTCAGCAAGCAGACGTTCATTCAGTTCAGGATCAACACGGAATGTTTGTGTGATTTTCTCTTCGATTACGACTTCGATTGTCGCGGGATCGAAGATGACTTTCAGCTTCTCAGAAACATTCTCACTTTGAATCTCAACTGTATGCTTACCCATTGGCAAACTAGACAAATCGACTCGTAGCGTAAAGTCTTTTAATAATTTCGTTGTCTGGACAATATTCGCTGGGCCTTCAATGGTCATATTGACCGTTTCTGGAACTCCCGTCACGACAAGATTTTCATTGTCATAAAACACTTGTACAGGGAAATCCTGAATGATGTCCCTCGCATCTCCAACTGCTTTGCTACCCTTTTTTTCTTCTGCCTGCACAGTAAAAAAAAGAATAATTGCAAGGAATAAGGCTGTCAAGCGAAGAAACCATGGGCTATTCATAAACTTATCCATTTTTTCTCCACCTCCACTTCCAGATGGAAGAATCCTGCTTTTCAGTTGTTAAACCGAACCAGACTCTCCGCAACCGCGCTTCAAATTCCTCCATATCAAGATTCCGATCTATATCCCCATTTGCAGTAAGGCTTACTGCTCCAGTTTCTTCTGACACGATAATCGTGACAGCATCCGTTACTTCACTAATTCCAAGGGCTGCACGATGTCGTGTTCCAAGCTCCTTTGAGATGAACGGACTCTCCGACAGCGGCAAATAGCATCCTGCTGCCGCAATGCGATTACGCTGGACAATGACTGCACCATCATGGAGTGGCGTGTTCGGGATGAAGATATTGATAAGAAGTTCTGACGTAATCAGCGAATCCATACCTGTACCGGTTTCAATATATTCACTTAGACCTGTTTCCTTTTCAATTGAAATAAGCGCACCAATTCGCCGTTTCGCCATATAGCTAACAGATTTCACAAACGCTTCAATCAGACGATCACGTTCCTCTTCTTCCTGCATCATTGTACGAGCAAATAGCCGTCCTCTACCAATCTGTTCAAGCGCACGCCGCAGCTCGGGTTGGAAGATGATAATAATAGCCAGAAATCCAAACGGAAGAACCTGATCCATCATCCATTGAAGCGTATCAAGTCCAAAAAACTCAGTCAGAATACGAGCAATGAGAAGGACAAAAATCCCTTTTAAAAGTTGAACCGCTTTCGTTCCTTTTATAATCGTAATCAATTTATAAAAAACAAACCAGACGAGAAGCACATCTACAATATTAATAAATGCCGCTACTGGACTGAAATCAACTAATTCTTGCCATTTTGGCATGTGCTTCGCCTACCTTCATAAACAGTTTCTTATGCGTATAGTATAGCATAACAGCACTGCACTGTCCTTTCTTAGAAAAGAACAAAAGCGCAAGCAGCTGTTATAAATGAACACAGCCAAAGTATGCCACGTCCTGCGGCAATGTCTGCGTGAAGTCTCTATATTGCAGCCAATCCACTGTACGTGATTTTATAGTTTCCTAAGCAATGAAAAAGAGCGACCGGTTACCAACTCTAAACGGTCGCGGGGTCGCCCTGTCTACTTTTCATCTTGCTTGTCATCTTTTGATGATGGAAAGATGTCTTTAGCTGTTGTTTTTATTTTATACCAAAGCCAGTCAAACACTTTGTCAATTTCCTCGCTCTTACCAGTTACAATCGCTGTAGAGGCCATATATTTAGAACCCCTAATAACTGTAACGTTGCCATCCACTTCTCCTTCGATACGGAGGGTACCATTTTTAACGACTATGTCACCTTTAACTGTTTCACCGGCGGGCACGAGTACCGTTTGTCCTTCGACAACAAGATTCGGCTGTTTCGTCACCGAAAACTGCTGGTCGTTTCCATAACTTGAAAATAGTGTTGCACTCATAAGGATTAAAAACATGGCTGCAGCTGCCAAAAGTGGATGGCTACGCAACCAGCGTTGAACACCCGCTTGGGATTTTTCTTTGGGAAGTCGTGCCATAACACCGTTGACAAAGCTGTCCGGTGCCTTTATTTTTGCAGCACTTCCTATAAAAGCAATAGACTCAGTTAATCCATTCATAATTTCCTTACATTCTTTGCAGCTATCTAGGTGTTCTTTCAATAGCCGCTCTTCGTCACGGCTAATATCACCGTCTAAATACGCGTGCATATAGTGAACGATTTGTTCCGGACACGTATTCATATTAATTCCCTCCTACATATTACCTATCTGTTTCCGAAGTGCTTCCCGCCCTCTATGGACACGGGTCTTTACGGTCCCTAGTGGTAATTCCAAAATGTCACCAATTTCTTGTAGCGGTAATTCCTCGATATACCTTAAAATAATGACGGAACGGTATTTATCAGGAAGTCTTCCGATTTCGTAGTGGATTCGTTCCTGTAATTCCATTCTTTCGACTTCATCTTCAGGTAGCTCGCCGGATGCGGCAATTTGTGAGTACATATTCAGACCATCTGTACCCGGGACATTTGCATCGAGATAATAATCAGGTTTCTTCTTTCGAATTCGGTCGATGCATAAATTCGTCGCAATCCGAAACAGCCACGTTGAAAACTTCCGTTTTTGATCGAATGTATGAATATTGATATAGGCACGGACAAATGCTTCCTGCGCAATATCCTCTGCTTCTTGTGCGTTGCCAAGCATCCTGTAACATACTTGGTATAGGCGATGCTGAAATAAAGTCACTACTTCTTCAAATGCATTTTGATCGCCTTTCAAGACTTCATTTATTCGTTTATTGATCAGTTCATCCAATGTATTTCACCCTCCGCTCTATGCGGCTGTCCCTTCTATACGTTTGAAGGTGTCGACAGGTTTCATTTTTTTTCATTAATTTTATTTTAACAGATATTGTTAGTTATTTCCTCACTATATTTATGATTAGAAAAGTAAGTGGCTTATGATTGAAGTGAAATGCAGGATTCGAAACGGTTGTCCCGTGGAATGCATGGCTCTTTCAGTGTTTATACTCGCTCCCCTCAAAAAAAAGCCCATCTAAGTTACCAGATGGGCTTTCAAGAACTGATTAAATTAGTTTTTCTCCAAACAGTGAGCCCATTAAACCTACCGCAACATCAGCTGTTTTATTCTTCTCATCCAAAATCGGATTTACTTCTACAAATTCAGCCGAAGTAATCATGCCTGAGTCTTCCAGCATTTCCATCGCTAAATGGCTTTCCCGATAACTAATTCCCCCCGGTACCGGCGTTCCGACTCCTGGTGTATACAGCGGATCAAGTCCATCTAAGTCAAGCGACAAGTGGACACCGTCGACATCACGTGAACGTAGATAGGCGAGAGCGTCTTCCATAACCGAAGTCATTCCGTAGCGATCGATTTCATGCATCGTGAACACCTTGACACCTTGCTCCTTGAGCAATTGACGTTCTTCCGGATCCACAGAACGTGCTCCGATGATGACAACATTCTTCGGTTTTACTTTTTGACCTTCACTATGTATATTAACGAGACTTTCGTGCCCTAGCCCAACACTTACGGCAAGAGGCATTCCATGAATATTACCGGAAGGCGATGTCTCTGCAGTATTAAAATCTGCATGCGCATCATACCAGATGACACCGAGATTTTTATATTTTTCCGACAAGCCAGCAAGTGTTCCAATAGCGATGCTGTGATCGCCTCCTAAAACAAGTGGGAATCTACCCGCATCCACAACTTCAGCAACTTTTCGCGCAAGCTCCGTAGTCGCTTGAATGACTTCATCTAAGTTCTTCAAATTCGTATCACTATGTTTTTTTCTTTCCACAGCACTTACCTGAACATCGCCCTCATCCGTAACCTGATGGCCAATCGATTCAATTCTCCCTACAGCACCTGCATATCGGATTGCACTTGGCCCCATATCCACCCCACGACGACTTTGTCCAAAATCGAGTGGTACACCGATTAATGAAATATTCAAATGTTGCATGTCAAATTACCTCCCCTTATCTATATCTCTAGTATAAGTCCATGAGAAGGTTTGGCTCAACTCAACAAGTATCTGAATATTTATTCGTTTACAATCTTTTCCCCATGAACTGTTCACATGCATCAGGAGACGTTGGTTTGCTATAGTAATAGCCTTGACCCTCACGACAACCTAAATTCATTAGGATAACGGCTTGTTCTTCATACTCCACACCTTCCGCAATGACGTTTAAGCCCACAGTATCTGCTAAAGTTACAATAGCCTTAACGATTGCCTGGCTATCTTCATTCAGGTGTATATCGCGCACAAAGGACATATCGATTTTAATCGTATCAGCTGGTAGTTCTTTGATATAACTAAACGTACTATAACCTGTTCCAAAGTCATCGATAGACACCGTAATACCCAACGCCCTTATTTCACGAATTCTTCCCTGCATATCTTCCCGGTCGGCAAATGCACTTTCAGTTAATTCGATTTCAATCAAATCTGTTGTGACACCCGTCTCTTCAAGAATTGTTTTAATCGTATGCAAAATAGTTGGTTCTTCCAATTGCACGGCTGACATATTGATAGCCACCCGAAACGGTCCATATCCATTATCTTGCCACTTTTTTGCCTGCCCGCAAGCTTCACGCAGTACCCATTCCCCGAGAGGTATGATGATTTTCGTCTCTTCCGCCACGGGAATGAACTTATCGGGTGGTATTCTGCCAAGATCGGGATGATTCCACCGCACTAACGCTTCAACACCTATCAACTTCCCTGTCTTCAAGTTCACTTTAGGCTGATAATCAAGATGGAGATGACCCAAATGAACGCTTTTCCGTAATTCATTCTCCAGCAAGATCCGCTCCAATGTTTTGGCCGCTGTTCCGTGCTGATACATCTCACATCCTCCGCCGCCATGCGTTCTGGCGATAGAAAGAGCTTTTTCTGCTTTCATTGCAAGCTCTGAAGGTTTTTTAGCATGCTCCGGATACAAGGCAATCCCGAAACTTAAAGATGGTGTGTGCATTTGGTCCTTTACTTCAATAGGTTCCTCAATATATTGCTGAACTTCTTTTGTCAGTTGTTCAGCGTGTTGTGCATCACGTACATCTAAAAGAAGGAATGCAAATTCATCACCTGAAAGTCTGCCAATAACAGTTTTTTCTTTTAGAATTGTCCTTAACCTCTTCGCAATAACAGACAAAATATAATCACCTACCTCGTGTCCAAGCGAATCATTCACATAGCGAAGACGGTCGACATTCATATAGATACAGGCTCGTTTTGTTCTCTGTTTTTTCGCTACTTCTATTTCTTGATAAAACATTTTCCGAAATGAAGTTCGATTAGGTAAACTGGTCAATTGGTCATTATAAGCAAGGTCGCGTATCATCCGCTCAGACTCTTTACTCTTAGTGATGTCATAGCGGATGGATATATATTGATAGGGCTTTCCGTTATCATTTAAAAATGGAACTATCATCGTGTCGACCCAATAATAAGATCCATCCTTGGCTTTATTACAGATTTCACCACGCCATGTATTTCCCCTGCCGATTGTCGCCCATAGCTCTTTGAAAAACGAAGAAGGATGAAAGCCTGAATTGATAATCCGATGGTCTGCCCCCACAAGTTCCTCCACACTGTATTGCGCTATTTTTGTAAACAACTCATTCACATACACTATTTTCCCTGTCTGGTCTGTGACAGCAACAATAGCTGACTGATCAAGTGCATAGGCAATGTCCCTAAGCATTTTTTCCGGACTATGACTACCATCATGGCGAATTAAATCATCTACCATTTTATTATTTCCTTGCATAAAATCACTTCTTTCCTAAAAACCTTTTTCAACCTACGGGGGCCTGCAAAAACAATTATAACCCCATTTACTCTACAATAAATTTGTTCTTTCGGGCTATATATGGTGAAATAAAGAACTCCAGTAAATTCGCTTCGGAGCTAAGGGATATCTGCCGGCTTCAGCTATCTTTTTTATGGCACCTTCACTCAGTTCATATCGGTATTTCATTTGTTCAATATAGAGAATTATATCTAGTTGAAAATAGAAAAAAACCCTTTCATTTTGGCGAAAGGGTTAATAAAGCTATTTGCAATTCACATGGTTTGGTAAAGCAAGAAAATGGCTGGGGTAGCTGGATTCGAACCAACGAGTAACGGAGTCAAAGTCCGTTGCCTTACCACTTGGCTATACCCCACTAGTATTTAAGTTTAATTCTTTTCGGTGCTTTGCATTAAAGTAAGATCTACTCTATTCAATGCTTTACATAACAACCTTAAAGTAAACTCTTTTTAACGCAAAACGTTAAAATCAAGGAATACTGTTTTCAACGCAAGCGTTGAAATAGTATTGGTGGTGGGGGGCAGATTCGAACTGCCGAACCCGAAGGAGCGGATTTACAGTCCGCCGCGTTTAGCCACTTCGCTACCCCACCATGTTAAAATATGTATTATTAGATTCAAAACCTTAAGTAACAAGCAAACTTCTTTCAACATTTTACGCTGAAAAAGTTTTAATGACCCCTACGGGATTCGAACCCGTGATACCGCCGTGAAAGGGCGGTGTCTTAACCGCTTGACCAAGGGGCCTCATTCTTAAAGTTGCTCTGGAGCTTCCAACCGGATTCGAACCGGTGACCTCTTCCTTACCATGGAAGCACTCTACCTACTGAGCTATGGAAGCATATGGCTCCGCAGGTAGGACTCGAACCTACGACCGATCGGTTAACAGCCGATTGCTCTACCACTGAGCTACTGCGGAATAATAAGTATTCATTTAAATTTGTTCATGTCGTTCAGGACAAACTCCATTATAACAAACATTAAATATTTTTCAAGACCTTTTTTAAAGTTTGTTTTGTTCCCGACAGCAACTTATATATATTATCACGTCTTTTGCATATTTGTCAACACACTTTCATAAACTTACGGTAGATTGTGCAAAAAGGGGACAACATATGCGAAACAAGTACATGATGACTGCCATTATTTGCTGCGCGCTCTTCCTGCTCCTTCCCGCTTTACCTAAACAACTATCTCTTGTATCCGTGTTCCGCGTAACGGAGGAACCTGCTGTTATTGTACGCGGCGCTAGTGGTTCCGCACTGACCGTAAATATTTCATTCGGGGATATAGAAGTGGAACAATGGATCCAAGAACTCAGTAAACCTTATCCACTTCTACTCGTTGATATGAAATGGGCTGGTCGTTTTCCAGAAACCGTGCAACTCATCAAAGAAAAAAATATTTCTATAGGGTTACTCGGCGATAAGGGTGTAACCTATGAACAAAACACAATTTTGTTCATAGAACAACTTGAGCAGTTCGAAAAAACTTTCGGGGTAAAACCTCTTTGGTTTCGTACCATTGATGAAGTTTTTCCAGCGAACTTGCATAGTATGCTCTGGGATGCGGAAGTTAATGCACTGGGTTCATCTGTTGTTTGGAATGGTGGCGACCTCCCTTCTGTCACTAAAGGAGAAATTATTTCTGTCCCCCATCACCGGGAAAACCGTGTTAATTTGGCTGAGTTAAAAAAGTTAGATAAAGATCGAACTTTTATATCTGTGGAAGCCATGTTATTCGGAACGAAGGTGAATGTCAAAAAAATACCCGAATAACCCAACCGCCTCACCTTCTCTTATAAAAAAACAGCACAATCCGCCATTATCAACTGGCTGGTGTGCTGTTTTTTTATTTTGCTTTAGCAGACTTCGTAACTTTGCCTCGTGCTTTTCTGCGTGCTTCCAGCTTCACCTTATCTTCATCAGACTGCTTGTTGAACTTCGGTAGTACTAAGATTTGATACGCATTCACTGCAAGAAGCGGGAAGAGCAGGATTGTGACCCATGAATCGATATTACCTGAACGTACCATCAACGCAGGTAACCATTCAAGTGTTGTAATAACGATCATGAAGAATAGTGCTGAAATGAGCGTGTGTTTCTTCGTCCATTTCGCCTTGAAATAAGCGGTTACCGCGGAAACACCTACTAGTGTTGCAAGTAATCCTAGGTACAGAACTGTACGACCTGTCTCATCTGACGTCAATTGGAATCTGAAGAAGATAAGGTCAAATAGGACAATCGCAATGATTAATAGCTGAACCCAATTCCACAATGTGAGTGTTTTAAAGATATTCACACCGAATTGATGGACCGTTAAATAAGCAAAAAAGCCCATTTGCGCAACGACGCTCATCGTAAACCCAAGGAAGATCATCCAAAGAAATGCACCTATGAATTGACCGTATTCACCATTGGATAAATATTGAGAGAAGAACTCCCAGCGGACAATTAATCCTACAACCGCCGTCATGAAGCCTCCGATTAGTAATGCTGTAAAAAAGAATTTGACCCAATTTCGTATTGTCACGATAGTGATCCTCCGTTTTGTTTTTACTTCCAATAGTGTAACAACGTTTTGATGAAAAATCTATTTCATTAAACGATTCATGCATATTCTACGTCGTATTGTGAACAATAAATGAAAATGCATCTGGAAGGGAATTTGATTTCCATGAAAAAAAGAATTGGTCTATTCCTGTTTTCGGCCCTTTTATTGACTGGATGTAGCATGCAGCAGGCTGCTCCGACATACGACGAAACAAAAAAAATGATGACCGATGCACTCCAGACGGAGGAGGGGAAAAAAGCGGTTCGGCAAATGTTCGCAGATCCGGAATTTAAGGAACTACTTATTCTAGAACAACCTGAAGTAAAGAAATCCGTCGAAGACACTCTCCTTTCTAAAAAAGGGGAAGATTTTTGGAAAAAAACGTTCGAAGATCCAAAGTTCACTGAAACCATTGCAAAAAGCATGAAGGAACAGCAGCAAGATATCATGAAACAACTGATGGATGATTCATCATTCCAAAAACAGTTGGAAGAGTTTTTCACCCAGCCCGACATGTTAAAGCAGTTAGAAACCGTTACCCAGTCGGCAAATATGAAGAAACATCTTGAAAAAGTTGTTGAAGAAACCATTAACAGCCCTTTACTGCAAACGAAATGGCAAGAACTGATTTTAAAAGCCGGTGAACCGAAACCAGAGGAGAGCGGTGGAGGTAGTGGTGGTGGAGGTGCTGGTGCTGGCGGAAGTGGCGGAGAAGACAAGCAGGAAAAAAGTAATGGCGGAGGAGGCAAATAGCCTTCTCCACCTTTTTACATCCATTATTGTTTCGTAGTTTTTTTAATAATATTTTCCGCAATGTCCATGTAAATTTTCCCGATAGGTTGATCTTCTGCATAGACGGAAGGTGCAAAATCTTCTTCATCCCAGTCCGGTTGGCCAAGAGGAATTTGCCCAAGTAACTCTGTACGAAGTTCCTCAGCTAATTTTACGCCGCCGCCTTGACCGAATACGAATTCACGTTCACCTGACGTTTTCGATTCGAACCAAGACATATTTTCAATTACACCAAGCAATTCATGGTCGGTCTGAAGCGCCATTGCTCCTGCACGCGCAGCAACAAATGCAGCTGTCGGATGCGGAGTCGTTACAACGATTTCTTTAGACGTCGGAATCATCTGGTGGATATCAAGCGCAACATCCCCTGTACCTGGCGGCAAATCGAGGAATAGGTAGTCAAGATCTCCCCACTCAACGTCGCGGAAGAACTGGTCGAGTGCTTTCCCAAGCATTGGACCGCGCCATACAACTGGTGCGTTATCCTCAACGAAGAAGCCCATAGAAATAACTTTTACGCCTAGACGTTCAACTGGGATAATCCGGTCACCCCGAACAACTGGCAAATCAGTTACACCCATCATATCTGGTACACTAAAGCCATAAATATCAGCATCAATTAAACCGACCTTTTTCCCTAGACGCGCAAGCGCTACAGCAAGGTTAACCGACACAGTCGATTTCCCTACGCCACCTTTACCAGACGCTATTGAAATAAATTCAACGTCATTCAGCGGTGACAATAAATCTTGTGCTTCCGATTCCGTCACTTTTCCACGGAACTGTTCCAGCACTTCTGCCGGTAATTCTTCGAAACGGATACCAACAGAATCAGCACCTGCTCCTTTCAATGCATCGACCACTTGTGTTTGAAGACCCATCTGTTCAGCAGTATTAATTTTAGCGATAGCTATCTTCACGCTAACATGCTTCTTCTCTGGCTTGATTGTTACGCCTGTAATTCCACTCGTCTCCGCAAGCGTTTTATGTAAAAACGGATCTTTCAGTTGCCCCAACAATTCACGTACTGTTTCTTCATTCATCAATGTAGACACCCCTTGGAGGTTTATTCATTCACCTCCAAGTATACCATAATAAGCTACCCGCAAATCCCATTAAGGCTCTCACTTTTCATCTGCAGTATGAAATTCAACGATACCTTCCATGATCGCATCAGCTACCTTGCCTTGATAAGCAGGGTCAATTAGGAGGGCCCTTTCTTCATTGTTTGACAGAAAACCTGTTTCAACGAGAACTGCTGGAGTCGGTACTTTTTTCAGCAAATAGACACCCTTAATTGCCATTGCTACTCGTTCCGTATTTTTTAAATTAGTCTGGAATGATTCTTGAATAGCTTTTGCCAGAAATTCACCATTAGGATCTCCCCCCGGATGATAAAAAACTTGAGACCCGCGCCATCTTTCCTCTGGTATTGCGTTAACGTGAACGCTGATGAACATATCAGGTTTTTCACTGATTGCAATGCTTTCCCTCAATTTCAAATCAGCCATTTTGCGTTCGCGAGTTGTTCCGAATTTCTCAGCCGGGGCATGTTCGGCCAACGCGTCGCCATCTTGTGTCCGCGTCATGATAACTGTCGCCCCTTTCTTTTCAAGCCGCTTCTTCAATTCATGAGAGATACTCAGTGTAATATCCCGTTCTACGACATCTCCGGATGAAGCGCCCCCGTCCATACCTCCATGTCCCGGGTCGATAAGTATCTTCACCCCACCAAGCTCTGCGGGCATGAAAAAATTCCGATCTGACGAAGCCTTAACGCCATACATGACAATTCCAAGAGAACACACAAATAATAAACAGATCACAAACCACCGTTTCATATGGACACCGCCTTTTTCCTTCACTATACGCAGATTCAGCGGCAGATATGTCCTACTTTGAGTAGAGATTGGGGGTAGAATTAGTTTTTACTGAACGAAGCAATGCTTTGCCAAAACCAAACGACGCTTTAGCGAAACTAAACAACAATCCAACTGTACCCCTATATTCCTAAAACCAAAAAAGGAACCCCGCAAGGTTCCTTTCCAAAAGTACTTATTCAGTAGCGCCTTCCCATTCCAGCATGCCGCCTAGCATGTTTGTAACATCATAGCCTTCATCCGCTAGGAACTCTTGCGCACGCCCACTACGGCCGCTTGAACGGCAAATCAGTATATATGGCTTAGAGCTATCAAGTTCACTCATACGCACCGGTACGTCGCCTAGAGGGATGTGAATTGCACCAGGGATCATCCCTGCCGCTACTTCATCTGCCTCGCGCACGTCGACCAAGTTAAGCTGTTCACCTTTTTCTAGCCGTTCTTGTAATTCAGTAGTTGTGATTTCTTTCATAGCAAATCCTCCTCACATTTTATCCTTTCTACTTTACCATAGAAGCGGTGATATTCACGAAAAACATCTGCCTTCAACGACAAGTTCCAGCTGAAGCTCAATTAGGTTCTACCTAAAAGCTTTGGTATACTACATATATTGAAATGAAGAATCCCATTGAATCCGCTTCGGCGCTCGGGGATGCCTCCGCTCAGTTTATATAGGTATTCATTTGTCAGACATGTATAGTTAGAAATGATTTGAGAACTAGTATAAATTGAAATTAAGACTTCTTTCAAATCCACTACGGTGCTTTAAAGAGGCTTGTACTCTATTTATACACTGTCTTTAATACCTCGGTGGAATCTAGATTATCATGCAGCACGAAGGAGGACGAATCGAGCATGAAAGAAGATATTTCATACACGACCGAAGAAATTGCTCAGATTTTGAAAGTGTCCAAATTGACGGTCTACGATTTGATCAAAAAAGAACAATTGCCCTCGTACCGGGTTGGACGACAAATACGAGTAGACGCCCATGACTTGGCTGATTATAAAGAACAAACTAAAAGTAGAAGAAACGTAAATAGAGTGGACGCGCACTTTAACGGAAACCCTCCCGATGAAAGTAAGTCATTTACCACACCAACTAGACAAATCATAATTAGCGGGCAGGATTTGAGCTTAGACATATTGGCTAATTACATTGAGAAGAATTCGACTAGGTATCGTCCGCTTCGCTCGTATACAGGCAGTTTGAATAGTTTAGTTTCCATGTACCAAGGGGAGGCAGATGTCGTAAGTACTCACCTGTTTGACGGAGACACAGGGGAATATAATATTCCGTACATCCGCAAAATCCTCGTCGGACAACCTTACCTCATCATCAATTTCCTATCACGCTGGGAAGGCTTTTACGTGAGAAAGGGAAACCCTAAAAATATTCAATCTTGGACCGATTTAACGAAACCAGGAATTACAATGGTCAACCGAGAAAAAGGGTCCGGTGTACGGGTTTTAATTGACGAGAAGTTTCGGATAGAAGGCATTTCTCCTCAACATGTATCTGGCTATGAAGTAGAAGTATTGAACCACATAGGAGTTGCCAGCAAAGTTGCAAGCGAAGAAGCCGATGTAGGGATAGGCACTGAGAAAACTGCCCACCTCGTTGACGTTGACTTTATTCCCCTCATCCAAGAACAGTATGATCTCGTCATATTGAAAACTCCACAAAATGAAGGGCTTATTAATTTGATAACACATATTTTACATTCAGATTCATTTCAGAAAGAGATCCAATCAATTGGCGGTTACGATTTATCCAAAACAGGGAAAATCATCTATGAAACATTTTAACGAAGTCTAAAAGAGTTCCTCCCTTCAACGATTTGACTCAGTTGAAGGGAGGAACTTTTTTCAATTTGAAACAGCTATCCTTTTATGCAAATTATCGACAGTCTTTATTACCGACCCCTTTTCAAGATACAGGATTGTATCTCCAAGCTTCTCCGCCTCATTCATGTCATGCGTAACGATAATGAACGGAATTCGCCAAATCTCATGGAGTCTTAACAGTTCGTCCTGGCACTCAATCCGCGTTTCATGATCTAACGCAGACAAGGGCTCGTCAAGTAATAAAATGGATGGCTCTGTTGCTAAGGCACGCGCAAGTGCAACTCTTTGCTTCTCTCCGCCAGAAATTTGGTGGGGATATTTTTGTAACAAATGCTCTATCCCTAACACGCTAACTAAGTGTTCAATCCGAAACGGGGGCTCACCCTCTTTTTTCTTTTTCATTCCATAGGCAATATTTTTTTCCACAATCATATGAGGGAAAAGTGCATAATCCTGAAAGAGATAGCCGATGTTTCTGTTTTTAGTCGGTAGCGGTTTGCCTCCTTCACTGAAGTACGTTTTTCCATTTAACTTGATATATCCTGCGTCCGGTTTGTCCAACCCTGCTATATTATTTAAGATTGATGTTTTCCCGGATCCAGAGGGTCCAAATAAAACAAGAATTTCATCTTCTACCTTCAATTCAATATCCAACAAAAAGTGAGGTAGCTTTTTTTTGATGTGAACTTCGAGCATACAATCATCCTCTTATCCATTGTCATTTTTATAGCGACGCATGTTCCGCCTGCTCCACCAATTTAACCACATGATTGTACTAAATCCTAAAGCAACGATAATAACTACCCAAAAGGTAGCCTTCTCCATTTGCCCCGATTCTACCGCAAAGTAGATGGCCATCGGAATCGTATCTGTTTTTCCAGGAATATAGCCCGCCAACATCAACGTAGCCCCGAATTCCCCGAGTCCCCTTGCAAAAGAGAGGACTAAACCAGCAAGAAGACCCGGCCAAGCAAGACGAAACGAAATGGTCCAAAAAACACGCCACTCCGAAGCTCCCATTGTTCTAGCCACATTCTCCAACTTTGAATCCAAGTTTTCGAAAGCCGCACTTGCACTTTGATACATCAAAGGAAATGAGACGACAATTGAAGCTATAACCGCGCCAAGCCACGAGAAAATGATTTGAATACCGAACACGGAATATAGCCAACTTCCGATAAACCCATTCTTCCCAAAAAGTATCAGTAATCCAAACCCAACGACAGTCGGAGGTAAAACGAGTGGCAAAAGGAATAACGTTTCGATAAACCCTTTTCCAAAGAACGTTTTGCGTGCCAGTATTCGTGCGAAGAAGACTCCTCCTATAAAAACGAAAAGAGTGGAGATGCCCGCTACTTTTAACGATAAAAGTAATGGCGTATAATCCGTCTCATTCACATGCATCCCTCTTTCTACTTACTTGAATCCGTATTTCTTCAAGATTTCTTTGCCTTGCTCGCCTGCGAGAAACGCTAAAAATGCTTTCGCTTCTTCAGGGTGCTTCGAGTCGGCAATGACGGCCCCCGGATAAACAATTTGATCATGCCATTCAGGTTTAGCCGTAGCCACTACTTTTACCTTATCTGAAATCAATGCATCACTGGCATACACAACGCCAATATCCGCATTGCCCATTTCAACATGTGTCAGAACTTGGCGTACATCCGAACTCAAAACCAACTTACTTTGTAACGGCTCCCAAAGCTTCAGTGTTTCAAGTACTTTTTTCGAATAACGGCCAACAGGCACGCTTTCTGGCTCGCCGATAGCAAAATGATCAATTGTTGCTGAATCTATATCTTCAAATGAGGACAAATTGAATGGTTTTTCTTTATTCGTAATTAACACCAGCTCGTTTGTAGCAAAATCTAGTCGTGTATCTTCAAGTATCAGATTTCCCTTCTGCAGCTTATCCATATCTATTTTACTTGCCGATAGGAACACATCTGAGGGTGCACCTTGCTCGATTTGTTGCGCTAATTTACCTGAGCCCCCGGGATTGAACGACAAGGTAATGGTCGAATGTTCACTTTCAAAACTAGTTTTCAGTTCATTCAATGCATCTGTTAAACTGGCCGCGGCCGAAATTATTAATTCAACTTCATCATCTGAATCACTGACAATTGGTTGTTGACCATTGGAACATCCTACTGAAATCAATAGCAAGCATAGTAAAACAAGGAAACAACTCACCTTTTTCATCATCTTAAGCCTCCCTATTCTTATACCAGTTATAACTGAATATAACTAGTTATATCCGGTTATGCTCTAATAGCTCTAATTATGAATTGCCATATACTGTAGGTCAAGTGATTTTCTTAATTAACTAACTACCTTCTCAGGATAAAACCATAAAAAAGCCCTCTTCCACGAATGGAAAAGAGCTTTTTTTAATTAAAAGATTAACGTTTTGAGAACTGTGGTGCACGACGTGCGCCTTTAAGACCTGGTTTTTTACGTTCTTTCATTCTTGCATCACGTGTAAGAAGTCCTGCTGATTTAAGCGCTGGACGGAAGTCAGGGTCTACTTGAAGTAGAGCACGTGCAACTCCGTGACGGATTGCTCCTGCTTGTCCAGTGTATCCACCACCATCAACGTTTACAAGGATATCGTAGCTTCCAAGAGTTTCCGTAATTACAAGTGGTTGTTTGATGATTTCGCGAAGTGTTGCAAATGGTACGTAGTCTTCTACGTCGCGTTTGTTGATGATAATTGTGCCATCTCCAGGAACTAGACGTACACGAGCTGTTGAGCTTTTACGACGGCCTGTGCCGAGATATTGTACTTGTGCCAAGTTGTTTCCTCCTCTTTAATTAACCGCGAAGTACGAATACTTCTGGTTGTTGTGCTGCGTGCGGGTGATCTGGTCCAGCGTATACATTAAGTTTTCTATATGTTTGACGGCCTAAAGGACCTTTTGGAAGCATTCCTTTAATTGCAAGTTCAAGCATTTTTGTCGGGAAGTTTGTACGCATTTCAAGAGCCGTACGTTGTTTCATGCTACCCGTGTAACCTGAGTGACGGTAGTAAATTTTGTCTTTCAATTTGTTACCTGTAAGATGAATCTTTTCTGCATTGATGATGATGACGTGGTCACCTGTATCAACGTGTGGTGTGAACGTAGGTTTATGTTTGCCGCGCAAAAGTGATGCAACTTCAGAAGCAAGACGACCAAGCGTCTGTCCTTCAGCGTCGACAACGAGCCATTTACGCTCTACTTCGTGACCTTTAGCCATGAATGTTGTACGCATAATTTTATCCTCCTAAATGAATCTCTATTAGTTCCCGTTTTCTCTATCCCTAAACACAAGTTTACCTTCCGGGGCTTATTTGTGGGGTTATTGAAATACCATTACTCATCTTATACTGAATTCCACATTAAGTCAAGCGATTCCTCTAAATACGCTAGGAAAAGTTGCCTTAGTCTTTGTAGCTCACTTCATCTAGATACAAACCGTGTGCTGGCGCGGTTTTAACGTTCGCTTTACGGCTGCAAGATTCAAGTATTTGCTTGACGTCTGCCGGCGTTTTCCAGCCGTTCCCTACGACAAGAAGCATACCTGCAATGCTTCTTACCATATTATATAAAAAGCCATTTCCTTCAATTGTCATGATGAGATAATCGCCTTTTTTTTCGAGTGTCAGCATTCTCACCGTTCTGACTTTATTGGAAGTCGCGGTTTTTGATGAACAGAAACTTGTGAAATCATGCGTCCCAATTAAATAGGCAGCAGCTTCCTTCATCAACTCAATATCAGGATGTGATCTACCGAGATGAACGGAAAAATCACGCTCAAACGGACTATGCACTTCGCTATAGGACCACTTATAAACGTACGTCTTGCCAGTAGCAGAATAACGCGCATGGAAATCTTCGCTGACGTATTCAACTTCAACCAGTCGGATATCTGTAGGCAAAAGGACGTTTAACGCCAGCTTCCATCGATCTATCGGCAAGTTCAGCGGTGTATCAAAGTGAATCACTTGGCCATTTGCGTGTACACCCGAATCCGTCCGGCCGCTTGCGACCGAAAAAATTTCCTTGTCTTTATGCATTTTCACTAATGCTTTATCAATTTCCAATTGCACCGTTCGCATTCCCGGCTGTATCTGGTATCCAGAAAATCGAGTACCATCATACGAAACAATTGCTTTAACACGTTGCATTTGTATCCACCTCCTATGCCCTAAGCAGAAAGAGGACGACAACTAGAACAGCAAGCAATACCATTATCGTGGTATCACGCCAGTGCCACTTCAGCTGCCTGTACCTCGTCCTCCCCTCGCCTCCACGATAGCCACGAACCTCCATGGCGACTGCAAGGTCTTCAGCGCGTTTGAACGCACTCACAAAGAGAGGTACGAGCAAAGGAATGACTGCACGAATTCGCTGCTTAATAGAACCCGTACTAATGTCCGAACCTCTCGCCAATTGCGCTTTCAATATCTTATCCGTCTCATCCATCAATGTGGGGATGAAGCGCAGGGAAATTGACATCATCAGCGCAAGCTCATGAACAGGCAATTTAATTCGCTTAAATGGTCCCAGCAAGTCTTCCATACCATCCGTGATTGAAATCGGCGATGTCGTCAACGTCAAGATAGACGTCAGCAAAACCAATACAAGAAAACGAATGGAAATAAAAATACCTTGCCTCAACCCTTCTTCATATATCTTGATGAACTTCCAATCGACGAGAAGTGCTCCTTCTTTCGTAAAAAAGATATGCATGAGTAGCGTGAAAATAATCAAGAAAAGAATTGGTTTCAATCCGTTAAATAGGAAATACAACCGAATCCTTGAACTTAAAATTACGAGTAACGTAAATCCTAATAACACGGCGTACGTAACAGTATTATTTGCAAGGAAGACTCCAATGATGAAAAGAAAAACAAATGACAGCTTCGAACGAGGGTCGAGCTTGTGGACAAATGAATTGCCTGGAATATAGCGTCCGAAAATCATCTTTTCCAACATTAACGGCCACCTTCTTCCGTAGCGGCAAATGCAATTGCCTTGGCAAGCTGAGCTTCCGTTAATGCCAGTCCCCGGAGAGGACGACCAATTAACTTCTCAATGTCACGCTGGAACTTTACTGAGCGCGGTAGACCTAATCTAAAGGAGGTCAGCTTCTCTTCATCAGCGAACACTTCCTGAGGCGTCCCAGACATGACTGAACTTCCGTTATGCATAACGATAATATTGTCCGCATAACGTGCAGCATCTTCCATACTATGCGTCACAAGAATTGTCGTTAGTTTTTCTTCCACATGGAGACGATTGAAAAGTTCCATAATTTCAAGCCGCCCCCGCGGATCAAGTCCCGCAGTCGGCTCGTCCAATACGAGCACAGAAGGTTTAAACGCGAGTACACCCGCAATCGCAACCCGGCGCATCTGCCCTCCCGAAAGATCGAAAGGAGACTGCTGGGCAACCTCTGGAGGAAGTCCTAGCAATTCTATCAGTTGATGCGCTCGTCTCCTTGCCTCTTCTTCAGGTACACCAAAGTTCATAGGACCGAACATAATATCTTTTTCAACAGTCTCTTCAAAAAGCTGATGCTCTGGAAACTGGAATACAATACCCACATGCCTACGGACATCTTTCAGTCCTTTCGCTTTCGTACCGGCAGTAATTGTCGTATCTCCAATTTTCACAATCCCTTCTGAAGGCTTTAACAAACCATTCAGATGCATAAGAAGTGTCGATTTTCCTGATCCGGTATGTCCAATTATTGCAGAATAAGAGCCTGAATGTATCGTTGCATCTACACTCTGCAATGCCCTTTTCTCAAAAGGAGTATCTTTTCCATACAAATACCCTACTTGCTGAAGTGAGATGTCCATAATTCATTCACCAACTCTTCTTCCGTCATATGCTCACCGACAAGATCCAGCCCATTTTCACGTAACAAACTGGATACTCTTAAAGCGAATGGTAAGTCCAAACCAATTTCCTCAAGTTCATTTCCCCGAGCAAATATCTGCTCCGGCGTACCAACAGTCAGAACTTTACCCTTGTTCATGACAATAATACGATCTGCCAACAGCGCCTCTTCCAAATCATGTGTAATGGAAATGACCGTGAGGCCGGTCTTACGCTTTAATTCTTCTACTAAATGAATTACTTCATTACGTCCTTGTGGATCAAGCATCGACGTCGCCTCATCCATAATAAGAAGCTTTGGATGTAACGCGAGCGCCCCAGCTATTGCAACTCGTTGCTTTTGTCCGCCTGAGAGATGGTGAGGCTCCTGGTCGAGGAAATCACTCATGTTTACTTGCGCAAGTGCCTCATGAACCCGAGTCACCATTTCTTCGAAGGGAACTCCATTGTTCTCTAGCGCAAATGCAACATCATCTTGAACTGTCGAACCAACAAACTGGTTATCTGGATTTTGAAAAACAAAACCCATCCGTGAACGAATTTCCCATATATTGTTCTCAGTCAGTTTTTCAATAAATACGTTAACGTCCCCTTCTTCTGGGAACAAAAGTCCAATCATCAATTTCGCAAGTGTCGATTTACCGGAACCATTATGGCCAACAATAGCAATCCATTCATCTTCTTGTACCGTAAACGACACGCCGTCGACTGCTTTCTTTGCTACCTCGTCCTCAGAGTCATAGGAATAAGACACATTATCCATCGACAGAATTTCCTTCATCGCCTACCACCTCCGGCTACATTCACATTATGTATACTACGAAGGATCCCCTGCCAATTGACAAGGAATCCTTTTTAAAAATGCGCAAGGCACCGTCACAAATGAACGCAGCTTAAGAACACCATTTCCAGGGGTAATAGCTGCATGACCTACATCTTATAGGCCCGCGGCAGGCATTAGAGGGACCGGCGAAGCGGCGTTCTTTGCCAAGGAAGGCGTAAAAGAAAAGCAAGTTTAATCCTTCCTAGCTTGCCCTCTTATGACCCGTGCGTCTGGTGCCTAGACATCATATTAGTCAAAAACTTATATATTGAAAAATCTGGACATTATTTTTGGATAAAAAAAAGCGCGCACCTCATCCGAAGAAATGCGCTCATATCTATGACTGGTACCAGGTGCTCAATCCGGTACCGCGGATGAGGTGCGTAGAGCTAGACCAGACGGTATAAACCGACGATCGTAACACTCAGCTTTTAAAGTTGTCGTATAAATTTTTAAAAAAAGGGTGCGGCTCTGGGTACGCCAGACACACCCCTTGAAGATTTAATCAATTGCCATTGTATATATTAAACGAGTTCGATTACAACGACAGGTGCTCCGTCGCCGCGACGAGGTCCCATTTTCATGATACGTGTATATCCACCTTGACGCTCAGCGTAACGTGGTGCAACATTATCAAAAAGTTTTTGGATTGCGTAGATTTCTTTCTCGTTGCCTTCACCGTCTGCCACTGTAACCAGTTCGCGACGGATAAATTGTGCAACTTGACGACGTGCATGCAAGTCTCCACGTTTACCAAGCGTAATCATTTTCTCAACAACTGAACGCAATTCTTTCGCACGAGCTTCTGTCGTTTGAATACGTTCGTGTACGATTAGATCTGTCGCTAGGTCGCGAAGCATTGCTTTACGTTGTGAACTTGTACGTCCAAGTTTTCTGTATCCCATAGAAGTTTCCCTCCTTCAATCTATAAATTCGCTCAATCTTCGGTGCGTAACACTAGGTTAAGCTCGTCCAATTTCGCTTTCACTTCTTCAAGTGATTTACGGCCAAGATTTCGTACTTTCATCATTTCGTCCTCTGACTTGCTAGCAAGTTCAAGAACTGTATTGATGCCTGCACGTTTTAGGCAATTGTAAGATCTAACTGAAAGGTCAAGTTCCTCAATAGTCATCTCGAGTACTTTCTCTTTCTGATCTTCCTCTTTTTCTACCATGATTTCTGCAGTTTGTGCTTCATCTGTCATACCGACAAATATATTTAGATGCTCAGTTAGGATTTTTGCCCCAAGTGAAACAGCTTCTTTAGGACCGATGCTACCATCTGTCCAAACATCAAGTGTCAACTTATCAAAGTTCGCCATTTGGCCAACCCGAGTATTCTCCACTTGGAAGTTAACTCGTGAAACCGGAGTGTAAATAGAGTCGATTGGAATAACGCCAATTGCGAGATCCTCACGTTTGTTTTGATCAGAAGGTGCGTAACCACGTCCACGTACAGCATACATACGCATGCGCAAGTGACCGTTTTTACCAAGTGTCGCGATAGGAAGTTCAGGATTCAACACTTCTACGTCACTATCATGTGTAATGTCCGCAGCTGTGATAACTCCTTCGCCTTTCACGTCTATCTCAATCACTTTCTCTTCATCTGAATAGATTTTGAGAGCCAGTTTTTTCACGTTCAAAATAATTGATGCGACGTCTTCGACGACACCTTCAATTGTTGAGAATTCATGAAGCACACCATCAATCTGGATAGATGTAACAGCAGCTCCTGGCAGTGAAGATAGAAGGATGCGACGTAGGGAGTTTCCTAACGTATTTCCGTATCCGCGTTCAAGTGGTTCGATGATAAACTTACCGAACTTGATGTCTTCGGCGATCATAATTGTTTCAATCTTCGGTTTCTCAATCTCGATCATTCATTTACCCTCCTTCAAAACATCAATGTATAGGCCGTTCCATATTGAAATCGATTTTCATAGACGGCAAATTGCAATCGCACAATCATTGTTGACATAAATTGTGTTTCTCAATCATATGGAGAAGAAGCCATTATACACGACGGCGTTTTGGCGGGCGGCATCCGTTATGTGGAACCGGGGTAACGTCTCTGATTGCAGTAACTTCAAGACCTGCAGCCTGTAATGAACGAATTGCTGCTTCACGTCCACCACCTGGACCTTTAACAGTAACTTCCAAAGTTTTCAGACCGTGCTCCATAGATGATTTAGCAGCCGCTTCAGCAGCCATCTGTGCAGCGAAAGGTGTTGATTTACGAGAACCCTTAAAGCCTAATGCACCTGCACTTGACCAAGATATTGCGTTCCCTTGCATGTCAGTGATTGTAACAATTGTATTATTGAACGTCGAACGGATATGTGCAATACCGGATTCAATATTCTTTTTCACACGACGTTTACGAGTTTGTTGTTTACGTGCCATGTTAAGAAGATACCTCCTTTACCTATTATTTTTTCTTGTTCGCTACTGTCCGTTTAGGACCTTTACGAGTACGTGCGTTATTTTTCGTGTTTTGTCCACGAACAGGAAGTCCGCGACGATGACGGATACCACGGAAGCTACCGATTTCCATCAAACGTTTGATGTTAAGGGAAGTTTCACGTCGAAGGTCACCTTCAACTTTAAGCGTGTCCATTTGTTCACGGATTTTATCAAGCTCTGCGTCAGTAAGATCGCGAACTCGTGCGTCCTCAGATACTCCAGCTGCCGCCAATACTTTTTGAGCAGTTGTTTTTCCGATTCCGAAAATGTAAGTTAATGAAATGACTACGCGCTTATCGCGCGGAACGTCTACACCAGCAATACGTGCCATATATATTGTGCACCTCCTTCAGAATTAGCCTTGTCTTTGTTTATGTTTTGGATTTTCACAGATTACCATTACTCGGCCGCGTCTGCGAATAATTTTACATTTTTCGCACATCGGTTTTACAGATGGTCTAACTTTCATCTTACCCAACCTCCTTCAGTATTCCGGAGTTACAAAAGTTTATTTAAAACGGTATGTGATACGACCACGTGTTAAATCATAAGGCGAGAGTTCCATTGTCACTTTATCGCCAGGTAGAATACGGATAAAGTGCATACGAATTTTGCCAGATACATGCGCAAGAATCGTATGGCCGTTTTCCAGCTCTACTTTAAACATTGCGTTTGGCAGTGTTTCGAGTACGGTTCCTTCAACTTCAATTACATCATCTTTCGCCATCAACCCAGTCTCCCTTCTATATCCAATAAAGGTTCTCACCATCGAGCGGCATCAGTCGCCTTTAAAGCTTCCTTCAACATATGTCCGGATTGCATGAGTGATGTTCGAAAGAGGTCTGCCACATTCCGTTTCCCTTAAGTCCGTCCTCGACTTCTTGTTATGGAAAATCGCGTCGAAATGGACACGACTGTCCAGAATGCCGTGGATGAGTTCCCAGTTACGTTATACAGTTCTTTCCACGAAATCCATTATACCTACCAAAGCAAGAAAATGCATTTACTATGTTTCAGAACCATAACCCTGCTAAAAACCATCTAGTTGTTATACCGGGCATCATATGCTTTTGCAGCTCGTTGAAACGTCCTTCTATGCTTCTATGCTATACTGCCCAAAAAATGCGTATAATATCTAAGTTCGAAAAGGATTATTGTCCGCTTCCTTGCAGAATAACGTCCAGATCCTTGAAAACGTCTTTGATGTCTTTTTGTCCATCGATATTTACCAACACCTCTTTGGAATCGTAAAACGCCAAGAGTGGTGCAGTTTGTTTCATATTTACTTCCAGACGGTTCGTGACAGTTTCCGGATTGTCATCGGCTCGCTGATAAAGTTCTCCGCCATCCTTATCACATTTACCTTCAACCTGTGGAGGATTAAAAAGCAAATGATAGGATGTACCGCAAACTTTACAGATGCGGCGGCCTGTCAGCCTCGCGATAAGTTCTTCTTTCTCAACTTGGATATTGAGAACATGCTCAATTCTCCGACCCATGTCAGCCAAAAGCTGATCAAGTGCTTCAGCTTGTGGAACTGTACGTGGGAAACCATCGAGTAGGAATCCATTATCGCAATCGGATTTGCTTAGTCTTTCACGAACAATTCCGATTGTCACTTCATCAGGGACAAGTGCTCCCTGATCCATGAACGATTTTGCTTTGACTCCAAGTTCCGTGCCTTCTTGGATAGCAGCACGGAACATATCGCCTGTAGAAATATGAGGGGTTCCGTACTTTTCGACAATTCTGTCTGCCTGTGTACCTTTACCGGCTCCTGGCAGACCCATTAATACGATATTCATACGTATTGCACTCCCATTCATATTCACATCACATAGAGATGAACCTTTGTGATTATTACTTCATGAATCCTTTGTAATGCCTTTTCACAAGTTGTGATTCAAGTTGTTTCATCGTTTCAAGTGCAACCCCGACGACGATGATTAAACTTGTTCCTCCAATTTGCGCAGACTGTGGAAGGTTTGCGATATTGATGAAGAATATCGGCATGATTGCCACTGTAGCGAGGAATATTGCCCCCACAAATGTCAATCGATACAAAGTGCTCGTTAGGTAATTTTGTGTATTTTGTCCTGGACGAATGCCCGGGATATAAGCGCCTTGCTTTTTCAAATTATCCGCAATATTCTCCGGATTCACCTGGATGAATGCGTAGAAGTATGTGAATGCAATGATCAATATCAGGTAAAATACCATTCCAACCGGTTTCGTATAATCGAAAACGTTTGTAATTGTAGTTGTTACACTGTTAGTGCCAAAGAAGGTCGCTATTGATTGTGGTGTAATAAAAAATGCAGAAGCAAAGATTACCGGGATAACCCCTGCCGCATTAAGTTTCAAGGGCAAGTGTGTCTGTTGGCCTGCAGTCGTTTGACCTCGTCCAGTGACACGTTTCGCATATTGGATCGGAATTTTCCGTAGTGCTTCTTGGAAGTAAATAATTCCGACAGTAATCGCAATGACCAAGACGAGTAGAAGAGCCATAACTGCCAGTTTAATGAACAGTGCGTCGCCCGCATCTTGAATCTGAGTTGCGTAAAGTTGGTTGACTGCATTTGGGATTGCTGCGACGATACCAGCGAAGATTATGATGGAAATACCATTCCCAACACCTTTTGCTGTAATCTGTTCACCAAGCCATAAAAGAAATGCAGTTCCTGCCGTCAATACGATCGCGATAACCACGTATGTCGAAACACCTTCGTCTTTTATCAGCGTACCACCATACATTTGGTTGAAACCAAATGACATAGCAATTGCTTGAATAAAGGCTAGGATTATTGTGAAATACCTCGTGAACTGCGCAAGTTTCCGTCTTCCAACGTCTCCTTGTTTCGCCCATTCAGTAAATTTAGGTACGACATCCATCTGCAATAATTGCACGATGATAGATGCAGTGATGTAAGGCATAATTCCCATTGCAAGGATCGAGAAGTTCGCAAGGGCACCCCCACCAAACACGTTCAGTAAGCCAATAAGATTATTATCAGTTTGCTGTAGTGCAGTTGCATCAACGTTTGGGACTGGAATAAATGTTCCTAGTCTAAAAACAATGAGTACCAGTAGTGTGTAAAAGATTTTAGACCGTATATCTTTTACTCGCATAAAGTTGGCGATTGTCTGAAACATTAAACCACCTCGGTCTGTCCGCCCGCCTTCTCGATTGCCTCTTTAGCAGAAGCAGAGAATTTGTGAGCTTTGACAGTGATCTTTTTCTCAAGAATTCCGTTACCCAGAATCTTAATACCTGATTTAGCATTGCTCACGATGCCTGATTCAATTAGTAGCTCAGGCGTAACTTCAGTACCTTCGTCGAAACGATTAAGTGTGTCTAGGTTTACGATTGCATAATCCTTACGGTTGATGTTCGTAAAACCACGTTTAGGAAGTCTTTGGAAAAGTGGAATTTGACCACCCTCGAATCCAAGACGTACGCCACCACCCGAACGGGAGTTTTGTCCACCGTGACCTCTACCAGAAGTTTTACCAAAACCTGAACCGATTCCGCGACCAATACGCTTACGCTTAGTACGTGAACCTGCAGCAGGCTTCATAGTGTGTAATTTCATCTCATTGGCACCTCCTTATTCAAAAAATCGTAATTATAGTTCTTTAACTGTTACTAGGTGGTCTACTTTGTTGATCATGCCACGAATTGCAACATTATCTTGATGTTCGACCATTTGGTGTAATTTACGTAGTCCAAGCGCCTCCACAGTTTTACGCTGTGCTGGCTTCGAGCCGATTACACTTTTTGTAAGGGTGACTTCAAGTTTGTTCGCCATTGCATTTCCCCCCTTAACTATACAGTTCTTTCAAGGATTTACCGCGCAATTTAGCAACATCTTCAGCGCGTTTCAAATTCGATAATCCTTCGAATGTCGCACGGACCATGTTAATTGGTGTGCTTGAACCAAGTGATTTCGAAAGGATATCCGTGATGCCTGCAAGTTCTAGTACCGCACGGACAGGTCCGCCTGCGATAACTCCAGTACCTGGAGCTGCTGGTTTGATAAGGATTTTACCTGCTCCAAAATGTCCAAGCACTAGGTGCGGAGTAGTTCCTTTAACCATTGGTACAACGATTAAATTCTTCTTCGCATCTTCGATAGCTTTACGGATTGCATCTGGAACTTCTTGTGCTTTACCAGTACCAAAACCGACACGGCCATTTTTATCTCCGACAACTACGAGAGCAGTGAAACGGAAACGACGTCCGCCTTTCACAACTTTCGCTACGCGGTTAATGGTAACTACGCGTTCTTCGAATTCGCTTTTATTCTGATCATTACGACGCATGAAATGTATACCTCCTTCTTAATTAAAATTCCAGACCGTTTTCACGTGCTGAGTCTGCAAGAGCTTTCACACGGCCGTGAAATAGGTATCCGCCACGGTCAAATACTACTGACTTAACGTCCTTTTCAACAGCTTTCTTTGCGATCATCTCGCCGACTTTTACTGCTGCTGCAGTGTCTGCTTTGGATTCAGATCCGAAATCTTTTTCCATTGAAGAAGCACTTACAATCGTTACTGCATTCACGTCATCAATCAACTGAGCATAGATATGCTTGTTTGAACGGAATACGTTTAGGCGTGGACGAGCTGCAGTCCCGCTGATTTTACGACGTACGCGTGCATGACGTTTCTTACGAGTAGCATTCTTGTCTTTTTTCGTAATCATCGTGATCACTCCTTCCAGATGCCTTAAGCGGCATTATTTACCAGTTTTACCTTCTTTACGACGGACAACTTCTCCTTCGTAGCGAATCCCTTTGCCTTTATACGGCTCTGGTGGGCGTACTTTTCTGATGTTCGATGCAAGAGCACCAACGCGTTCTTTGTTGATACCACGAACAGTAATTTTAGTGTTAGCAGGAACTTCAACTTCAATTCCTTCTTCAGGTGTAAATTCAACTGGGTGAGAGAAACCAATGTTCAACACTAATTTCGAACCTTGAAGTGAAGCACGGTAACCAACACCAACTAGTTCAAGTTTGCGTTCGAAACCTTCTGAAACGCCAACCACCATGTTATTGATAAGTGAACGTGTCGTTCCATGAATAGAACGGTGTTCTTTGGATTCAGAAGGACGGATCAAAGTGATCACGTTGTTCTCCTGTTCAATTTTAATATCCGAGTTAAATGTGTTTGTAAGTTCGCCTTTAGGACCTTTAACTGTAACGAAGTTACCTTCTGCGATAGTAACAGTCACGTTTTCAGGTACCTCAATCGGCTTTTTGCCAATACGGGACATTCAAGTGCACCTCCATTCATTTGTTACGAATTACCAGACGTAAGCTACTACTTCTCCGCCTACTTGTTTAGCGCGTGCTTCTTTGTCTGTAAGTACGCCATTTGATGTAGAAACGAGGGCTATACCAAGACCGTTCAAAACTTTAGGAACTTCGCTAGTTTTAGCATAAACACGAAGACCAGGTTTTGAAATACGTTTAAGACCAGTAATAACACGTTCGTTATTTTGACCGTACTTAAGGAAAATGCGGATGATACCTTGTTTGCTATCCTCGACATATTCAACATCACGTACGAAACCTTCACGTTTCAAGATTTCTGCGATTTCTTTTTTCATGTTTGAAGCAGGTACTTCAAGCTTTTCGTGACGAACCATATTGGCGTTACGAATGCGTGTAAGCATGTCTGCGATCGGATCACTCATTGTCATTACATTTACCTCCTTCCCAAATTTAGGGGTTTACCAGCTGGCTTTTTTGACGCCAGGAATTTGTCCCTTATATGCTAACTCGCGGAAACAAATACGGCAAAGCTTGAACTTACGATATACCGAATGCGGACGACCACAACGCTCACAGCGTGTGTATGCTTGTACCGCGAATTTTGGTGTGCGTTTTTGTTTAGCAATCATTGATTTTTTAGCCACGTTTACGCCTCCCTCTTATTTACTTTTGGAACGGCATGCCGAACTGCGTTAGTAACTCATGTGCTTCTTCGTCCGAGTTTGCAGTCGTAACGATGACGATATCCATACCGCGTATTTTAGAAACTTTATCATAATCAATTTCCGGGAAAATTAGTTGCTCTTTTACGCCAAGCGTATAGTTACCGCGACCGTCGAATGCTTTTTTAGAAACACCACGGAAGTCACGTACACGAGGCAACGAAACAGCAATCAGTTTGTCTAGGAATTCATACATACGCTCACCGCGTAGTGTAACTTTCGTTCCAATAGGCATACCTTCACGAAGACGGAATCCCGCGATTGATTTCTTTGCTTTTGTGACAACAGGTTTTTGACCTGAAATAATTGTTAAGTCTTCCACTGCCGCATCTAGTGCTTTCGTGTTTTGAACAGCATCACCAACACCCATGTTAATGACGATTTTGTCGACTTTTGGTACTTGCATAACTGATGTATATTCAAACTTGCTCATAAGAGCAGGAGTGATTTCGCTTTTAAACTTTTCTTTTAAACGGCTCATCTGTTGGACCTCCTTTCATCCGTTACTTAGTTATCCAGCAATTCTCCGGATTTTTTAGCAACACGAACTTTTTTGCCATTTTCGATCTTGTATCCTACACGAGTAGGCTCGCCTGTCTTAGGATCGATCACCATGACGTTTGATACATGGATAGCTGCCTCTTGGCTGATGATTCCACCTTGAGGATTTTCCTGGTTAGGTTTCGTATGTTTCTTGACGATGTTAACACCTTCAACAAGCACACGATCCTTTTTAGGGAAAGCAACTAGGATCACACCGGTTTTACCTTTGTCTTTACCTGTGATGACCATAACTTTATCGCCTTTTTTAACATTCATTCTGTCGCACCTCCTTGATTTGGCACTATCATGTGATTAAAGAACTTCAGGAGCAAGTGAAATAATTTTCATGAAGTTGCTGTCACGAAGTTCGCGAGCAACTGGTCCGAAAATACGAGTTCCACGTGGGCTCTTGTCGTCACGGATAATAACACAAGCATTTTCATCAAATGTAATATATGAACCGTCTTTACGGCGTACTCCGCTCTTCGTGCGAACGATAACAGCCTTGACAACTTCACCTTTTTTAACAACGCCACCTGGTGTTGCTTTTTTCACCGTTACAACGACTACATCACCGATGTTTGCTACTTTACGGCCTGAACCGCCTAATACCTTAATTGTAAGTACTTCACGAGCGCCTGAGTTGTCGGCGACTTTCATACGACTTTCCTGTTGGATCATTGAGGCTACCTCCTCCCGGATTTATATACCCGAACGTTAATTAAATGATGACCGCTGTTTCGACTACTTCAAGTAGACGGAAACGTTTTGTTGCTGACAATGGACGAGTTTCCATTATACGAACAACATCTCCGATTTTAGCTTCGTTCAGCTCATCGTGGGCCTTGAATTTCTTAGAATACTTAACACGTTTACCGTATTTAGAATGTTTCTTTTGCGTTTCGATCATAACAGTAACTGTTTTATCCATTTTGTCGGATACAACGCGGCCTGTATATACTTTGCGCTGGTTACGCTCCTCAGTCATGGCTGCAACCTCCTTCATCAGTTATTTGCACTGATTTCTCTTTGACGTATAACTGTCTTCATGCGCGCAATCGATTTACGAACTTCTCGGATGCGTGCAGTGTTTTCTAATTGACCTGTCGCAAGTTGGAAGCGAAGGTTGAAAAGCTCTTCTTTCAGTGATTTCACCTTTTGCTCAATCTCTGCAGTTGTTAAGTCACGGATTTCATTAGCTTTCATTAGATTCACCACCGATTTCTTCACGTTTTACAAACTTAGTTTTAATAGGAAGTTTGTGAGATGCCAGGCGAAGCGCTTCACGCGCAACTTCTTCCGATACACCTGCTATTTCGAACATAATACGACCAGGTTTAACAACTGCTACCCAGCCTTCTACAGCACCTTTACCTGAACCCATCCGTACTTCAAGAGGCTTCTTTGTATATGGTTTGTGCGGGAAGATGTTGATCCATACTTTACCGCCACGTTTCATGTAACGTGTCATTGAAATACGTGCTGCTTCGATTTGGCGGTTTGTAATCCATGCCGAATCAAGAGCTTGTAGACCGTATTCTCCGAATTGAACTGTTGCTCCGCCTTTTGTAGTACCACGCATTTTACCACGGAATACACGACGATATTTAACTCGTTTAGGCATTAACATATTAGTTGCCTCCTTCCTCAGAGTTCTTCTGTTTCTTCACTGGAAGGACTTCTCCACGATAAATCCATACTTTAACGCCAAGCTTACCAAACGTTGTGTCTGCTTCAGCATGTGCATAATCAATATCTGCACGTAATGTATGGAGAGGGACAGTACCTTCACTATAATGTTCCGACCGAGCGATGTCAGCACCGCCAAGACGTCCAGAAACTTGTGTTTTAATTCCTTTAGCGCCAGAACGCATTGTGCGTTGGATTGCTTGTTTTTGTGCACGACGGTATGATACGCGAGTTTCTAGTTGACGAGCAATTGACTCTGCAACTAGTTTAGCGTCAAGATCCGCACGTTTAATTTCAATGATGTTGATGTGAACGCGTTTACCAGTGATGTCGTTCAACATTTTACGAAGTGTTTCGACCTCAGTACCACCTTTACCAATAACCATTCCTGGTTTAGCAGTGTGGATGCTGATGTTAACACGCTTTGCAGCACGTTCAATTTCAACTTTAGAAACAGAAGCTTCTACAAGACGTTTTTCGATGAACTCACGGATTTTCAAATCTTCGTGCAAGAGAGTCGCATAGTCTTTTTCTGCGTACCATTTAGACTCCCAGTCACGGATGATACCGACCCGTAAACCGTTAGGATGTACTTTTTGACCCACGAATTATCCCTCCTTCTTTTCAGATACCACTAATGTGATGTGGCTCGTACGTTTATTAATTGCGCTCGCACGTCCTTGTGCGCGTGGTCGGAAACGTTTCATAGTCGGACCTTCATCAACGAATACTTCGCTGATAAATAGGTTTTCGACATCCATTTCATAGTTATGTTCAGCATTTGCAATCGCTGATTTCAAAACTTTTTCTACAACCGGAGAAGCCGCTTTTGGCGTCAGGCGTAGAATCGCGATAGCTTCACCGACTTTTTTGCCTCGGATAAGATCAACGACCAAACGGACTTTACGAGAGGCAATACGGACTGTGCGGGCAGTAGCTTTTGCTTGTTGCATCAGAATAACCTCCTCTCAATTAACGTCTTGTTTTCTTATCGTCGGCGCCATGACCTCTGTATGTGCGCGTAGGTGCAAATTCACCAAGTTTGTGACCAACCATATCTTCAGTTACATAGACGGGAACGTGTTTACGTCCGTCATATACAGCAATTGTCATTCCGATGAATGTCGGGAAGATTGTTGAACGGCGTGACCATGTTTTGATAACCTGTTTTTTCTCAGATCCACTTTGTGCTTCGACCTTCTTCATTAGATGATCGTCTACAAATGGTCCTTTTTTCAAGCTGCGGCCCATGTCGGAACCTCCCTCCGTGTTTGTACTACGGTCCAATCATTGAACCGCAGTGCATTACTATTACTTCTTACGACGACGTACAATAAGCTTGTCGGATTTGTTGTTTTTCTTACGTGTTTTATAACCAAGTGTCGGTTTACCCCATGGAGTTACTGGAGACTTCATACCGATACCAGTTTTACCTTCACCACCACCGTGTGGGTGATCGTTAGGGTTCATGACAGAACCACGAACTGTTGGGCGTTTACCCATCCAACGTGAACGTCCTGCTTTACCAATGTTGATTAGTTCATGTTGCTCATTACCAACTTGACCAATTGTCGCGCGGCATACAGCAAGAATCATGCGAACTTCTCCAGATTGAAGACGTACAATAACATACTTATCTTCACGGCCAAGTAGTTGTGCAGAAGTTCCTGCTGAACGTACTAGTTGTCCACCTTTACCTGGTTTCATTTCGATGTTATGAATTGTAGTACCCATTGGAATGTTTTCTAGTGGAAGTGAATTACCCACTTTGATATCTGATTCCGGGCCTGACATAATAGTTGCTCCAACTACAAGACCTTTTGGAGCGAGAATGTAACGTTTCTCTCCGTCTACGTAATTGATTAGAGCAATGTTAGCTGAACGGTTTGGATCGTATTCGATCGTAGCAACGCGTCCTGGTATGCCATCTTTCCGGCGTTGGAAATCGATGACACGGTATTGGCGCTTGTGGCCTCCACCATGGTGACGAACAGTAATCCTACCAGTGTTGTTACGGCCGCCTTTCCGCTTAAGCGGTGCAAGCAATGATTTTTCCGGTTTGTCAGCAGTAATCTCAGCAAAATCGGATGTAGTCATGTTACGGCGTCCGTTGGAGGTAGGTTTGTATTTCTTAATCGCCATTTGTGTTCCCTCCTTCATATAATTAGATATCTATTAGTTGTTTAACTTAGACTTCGAAAAGTTCGATGTCTTTTGAGTCAGCAGTTAGTGTAACAATCGCTTTACGGCGTCTGTTCGTATAACCAGAATGCTTGCCCATACGCTTAAGTTTACCTTTGTAATTCTGTACGTTCACTTTTTCAACTTTAACACCGAAAACTTCTTCGATAGCTTGCTTAATAAATGATTTATTAGCGCGCGTGTCAACTTCAAAAGTGTACTTTTTGAATTCCATTTGTTCAGAAGTACGCTCGGTAATGACCGGACGTTTTATAATATCACGTGCTTCCATTAACCTAGCACCTCCTCTATTTTTTGAACTGCTGCTTTAGTCATAACAAGTTTATCGTGACCGATAAGATCAAGTACGTTAATACCTGTCGCTGTTACGACACTGATTCCAGGGATGTTACGTGCAGACAAAGCCAAAGTTTCATCTAAGTCAGCTGTTACGATCAACGCTTTTCTGTTAATCGAAAGATCAGCAAGTACTTTAATAAAATCTTTTGTTTTTGGTGCATTGAATGTTAGTCCTTCAAGAACGATTACATCTTCTTCACGAACTTTCGTAGAAAGAGCTGAAAGAAGAGCCAATCTGCGGACTTTCTTCGGTAATTTGTAGCTATAGCTTCTTGGTGATGGACCGAATACGATACCACCTCCACGCCATTGTGGTGATCGGATTGAACCTTGACGGGCACGACCTGTACCTTTTTGACGCCATGGTTTACGTCCTCCACCAGCAACTTCGCCGCGACTTTTTACTTTATGATTCCCTTGACGCAATGAAGCACGTTGTTGAACCAATGCTTCGAATAAAACAGATTCGTTTGGTACGATACCAAAGATTGCTTCATTTAGTTCGATGTCTCCGACAGAAGTTCCTGCCTGATTTAATACGGATACTTTAGGCATTCCTGTTTCCTCCTTTCTTTAGTAGTCAGTTTCCTTTGATAGCGCTGCGCACTTGTAAAAGTGATTTGCGTGCTCCAGGAACGTTACCTTTAACTAGTAGCAAGTTGCGTTCAAGATCAACTCGTATAATTTCAAGGTTTTGAACTGTTACTGTTTTGCCACCCATACGACCTGGCATTTTTTTACCTTTGAATACACGTTGAGCGTCAACAGATCCGATTGAACCTGGTGCGCGGTGATGACGTGATCCGTGGGTCATAGGTCCGCGTGAATATCCGTGACGCTTGATAACACCCTGGAACCCTTTACCTTTTGATGTACCTGTGATGTCGACGATATCGCCTTCAGCAAAAGTATCAACTTTGACTTCTTGACCAACTTCGTAGCCACTAACGTCTAATTCGCGGAATTCGCGAATGAAGCGCTTAGGTGCAGTATCAGCTTTTGCAACGTGCCCTTTTTCAGGTTTGTTAGCAAGCTTTTCGCGTTTATCTTCAAATCCGATTTGGATTGATTCGTAGCCGTCTGTTTCCGTAGTCTTCTTTTGAAGAACAACGTTTTGTCCAGCCTCAATCACTGTTACCGGGATAAGATCTCCGTTTTCAGCAAAAATTTGCGTCATACCGAGTTTTCTTCCCAAGATTCCTTTGGTCATTTAGTCCACCTCCTGAATTAATGTGTGCTTTATTTAGTATCGATTAAAGTTTAATTTCAATGTCAACGCCTGATGGTAAATCGAGTTTCATTAAAGCATCGACAGTTTGTGGTGTCGGATTAACGATATCGATTAGACGTTTGTGAGTACGCATTTCGAACTGCTCGCGCGAATCTTTGTATTTATGCACCGCACGAAGAATCGTGTAGACAGTTCTTTCAGTCGGTAGTGGAATCGGACCCGATACACTAGCACCCGAACGTTTTGCTGTTTCTACGATCTTTTCAGCTGATTGATCAAGAATTCTATGATCATATGCTTTTAAACGAATACGAATCTTTTGTTTTGCCATTATTTTCCCTCCCTTGCGCCTATTTTGTTATAGACATTCTCCACGAAAATTTCCCACACACATGCCATGGCAAAGCGGCCTGGTGTGTCGGCAACCTCTCGCTTCATCGCAGTCAAAGACCAACATTCAATATTATACACATAAAAAAAGAATAACGCAAGTGCCTTGGCGAAATTCTTTTCTCAACTTTATTATTATAATTCTTTCTCTCACTCATTGCAAGTCCGAGAGTACTAACTCGGACTATTGACTACTTAATTAAAGAGCATGACTGTTACCCAACCAAACAACAACAACGGAATGTTGTAGTGAATGAATGTCGGTACACATGTATCCCATATATGATTATGTTGTCCATCGACATCAAGTCCCGCAGTTGGCCCAAGCGTAGAGTCAGATGCAGGCGAACCAGCATCACCGAGTGCCGCTGCTGTACCAACAAGTGCAATGATGGCTAACGGACTGAATCCAAACGCCATACTAAGCGGCACGAAAATCGATGCAATAATTGGGATTGTCGCAAATGATGAGCCAATACCCATTGTAACGATTAACCCGACAAGTAACATAGCGAATGCTGCCATCCCCTTATTATCCCCTAGAGCAGTGCTCGAGTATTCCACCAACTTAACAATATCTCCTGTCTCTTGAAGCACAGCAGCAAATCCATTTGCTGTAATCATGACAAATCCTACGAATGCCATCATACGCATTCCTTCATTGATTAAACCATCAGCATCTTTCCACTTAAGTGCTCCCGTAATATACAGAATCGCAATCCCAGTCACCGCACCTGCAATCATAGACTGTGTTGGTATCTGTACAGCAAGTGTGCCAATAAGTGCTAGTACTGTAAAGATGATATTACGTGTTTTAACAACCACCACTTCTTCAGTGATTTTTAACTGCTTGTCCTCATACTCTCTCGGCTTGCGATAAGAGAAGAAAATAGCAATTAGCAGTCCTACGAACAGACCAAGAACAGGAAGTGCCATCGCTTTCGGTATGTCCGCCATATCAATCGCCATACCTGCTGCCGCCATTTGCTTAGCAAGAATTTCATGGAAGATGAAACCGTATCCATATGGAAGCAAGATATATGGTGCTGTTAACCCGAATGTCAGAACAGATGCAATGAGACGACGATCTATTTTCAACATATTTAAGACATGTATAATCGGTGGCACCAATAAAGGAATAAATGCAATATGGATTGGAATAAGATTTTGCGAGAATATGGCCATCGCTAGAAGCATTAAGACAATCAATACTTTTCCTAGTGCTGTACGATCAGGCTCCCCCTCTTTCTTCACAATCCGCAACATAGCTTCAACAAGCAATTGAGGAATGCCAGTCTTCGATATAGCTACCGCGAATCCACCAAGTAATGCATAACTAAGGGCAATTGTTGCTCCTTCACCTAGACCACCAGTAAACGAGACAATCGTTTCATCAACTGATAAGCCTCCTGTAAATCCTCCCACAATCGCTCCTACAACTAGGGCTAATACAACGTTCACCCGTAATAAACTTAAAGCCAACATAACGACTATGGCGATAATAACTGCATTCATTTGTATTCCCCCTATGATTTGTTTCTTTATCCAGCTAAAGTGATGAAGCATAGTTATTAAGATAGCAGAGGATATTTCTTCTGTCAATGAATTTTTAGCGCAGCATCAGAGTCAGGATCTTCAATGAGTAATCCTTATGTTGTAGCTTGTCCATTTAACGAGATTTTATAGTTTCCTAGGCAACAAAAAAACCGCCACAAAGGGCGGTTTTAAGAAATAATTATTTAAGGATTGTTGCTACAACGCCAGCGCCTACAGTACGTCCACCTTCGCGGATAGAGAACTTCGTACCTTCTTCAAGAGCGATTGGAGCAATCAAATCGATTGTCATTTCAATGTTATCTCCAGGCATAACCATTTCTACGCCTTCAGGAAGTTCGATAACACCAGTTACGTCAGTTGTACGGAAGTAGAACTGTGGACGGTAGTTAGAGAAGAATGGAGTATGACGTCCACCCTCTTCTTTTGAAAGAACATAAACTTCAGATGTAAATTTCGTGTGTGGAACGATAGTTCCTGGTTTAGCAAGAACTTGCCCACGTTGGATGTCATCACGTGATACCCCACGAAGTAGTGCACCAATGTTGTCGCCAGCTTCTGCATAATCAAGAAGTTTACGGAACATTTCTACACCTGTTACAGTAGTAGCTTTTGGTTCTTCAACGATACCGATGATATCAACAACATCACCGATTTTAACTACTCCACGCTCAACGCGACCAGTAGCAACAGTTCCACGTCCTGTGATTGAGAATACGTCCTCAACAGGCATCATGAATGGTTTTTCAGTATCACGTGGTGGTGTTGGGATATACTCGTCAACAGCAGCCATAAGTTCCATAATTTTATCTTCATAGCCTTCGTCGCCTTCAAGCGCTTTAAGAGCAGAACCTTTAATGACAGGAATGTCATCGCCAGGGAAGTCATATTCAGAAAGAAGGTCGCGAATTTCCATTTCAACAAGCTCAAGAAGCTCTTCGTCATCAACCATGTCACATTTGTTCATGAAGACAACTAGATGTGGAACACCTACTTGACGTGAAAGCAAGATGTGCTCACGTGTTTGTGGCATAGGGCCGTCAGCTGCAGAAACAACTAGGATTCCGCCGTCCATTTGTGCTGCACCAGTGATCATGTTTTTAACGTAATCGGCGTGACCTGGGCAGTCAACGTGTGCGTAGTGACGAGTTGCAGTTTCATACTCAACGTGTGAAGTATTGATTGTAATACCGCGTTCTTTTTCTTCAGGTGCGTTATCAACGTCAGCATAAGATGCTGCTGTTCCACCTAGTCTTTTTGCTAGAACTGTTGCGATTGCTGCAGTTAGTGTAGTTTTACCATGGTCGACGTGACCGATTGTACCAACGTTAGCATGCTGCTTGGAGCGGTCGAATTTTTCTTTTCCCATTATGGAAATCCTCCTCGAAATATAAAAGTTTTTTTGTTTTTATATAGATATAGGTGCTAAAGGGGGCCCCCTCTAACATCCCATATCTATCTATTCATTAATTTAATGGATAGCAGGCTAAAATAAAAATTATTCGCCTTTGTTTTTCTTAACAATTTCTTCTGCAACTGATTTCGGCACTTCTTCATAGTGATCGAATGACATTGAGAAGTTTCCGCGTCCTTGTGTGTTAGAACGTAGAGATGTTGCATAACCAAACATATTAGCAAGTGGAACCATTGCACGAACTACTTGTGAATTACCACGAGCGTCCATACCTTCTACACGGCCACGGCGTGATGTAACATCGCCCATGATATCGCCCATGTATTCTTCAGGAATTTGAACTTCTACTTTCATCATTGGTTCAAGTAGAACTGGGTTAACTTTTGATACAGCATTTTTCAACGCCATAGATGCAGCGATTTTAAATGCCATTTCGTTTGAGTCGACATCATGATAAGAACCGTCGAATAGACGGGCTTTAATGTCGATCAAAGGATAACCAGCGATTACACCATTATTAAGTGAATCACGGATACCCGCTTCTACTGCAGGAATATATTCACGTGGAACTGATCCCCCGACAACGTTGTTAATGAATTCGAATCCTTTTCCTTCTTCGTTAGGAGAGAATTCAATCCAAACGTGACCAAACTGTCCACGTCCACCGGATTGACGCACGAACTTACCTTCAACTTCCGCCGAAGCGCGGAATGTTTCACGATAAGATACTTGCGGAGCTCCGACGTTAGCTTCAACGTTGAATTCACGGCGCATACGGTCTACAAGAACGTCAAGATGCAACTCACCCATACCAGCAATGATTACTTCTCCAGTTTCTTGGTCTGTATGTGCGCGGAATGTCGGGTCTTCCTCTTGAAGCTTAGCAAGAGCCATACCCATTTTATCTTGGTCGGCTTTTGTTTTCGGTTCAACAGAAAGTGAAATTACTGGTTCCGGGAAGTCCATTGACTCAAGAATGATCAGTGCACCAGCCTCACAAAGTGTGTCGCCAGTTCCTGTATCTTTAAGTCCAACTGCAGCAGCAATTTCTCCTGAATGTACTTCAGAAATTTCTTCACGAGAGTTCGCATGCATTTGTAGAATACGTCCTACGCGTTCACGCTTACCTTTTGAAGAGTTTTGTACGTATGATCCTGATTGAAGAACTCCAGAATACACACGGAAGAATGTCAGTTTACCTACATAAGGATCCGTCATAACTTTGAATGCAAGTGCTGAGAAAGGCTCGCTGTCGTCTGAGTGACGCTCGATTTCTTCATCAGTATCAGGATCTGTACCTTTCATAGGTGGGATGTCAAGTGGTGATGGAAGGTAGTCGATAACAGCATCAAGAACAAGTTGTACACCTTTGTTTTTGAAAGCAGTTCCGCATACAACCGGATAGAACTCAACAGCCAATGTCGCTTTACGAATCGCTTGTTTGATTTCTGCGTTTGTAATTTCATCTTCATCCAAGAATTTGTTCATAAGAGCTTCATCGAATTCAGCAACCGCTTCAATTAACTTTTCACGGTATTCTTCTGCTTGCTCACGATATTCTTCTGGGATTTCTCTTGTTTCAGCATTTAAACCTGTATCATCTTCATAGAAAACTGCTTTCATTTCAACTAAATCGATAATTGCTGCAAAAGTATCTTCTGCACCAATCGGCAATTGAATTGGATGAGCGTTTGCTCCAAGACGGTCTACAAGTGTACCTACTGAATAAAGGAAATCAGCACCAGTTTTGTCCATTTTGTTTACGAAAACTAGGCGTGGTACGCCGTAGTTAGTCGCTTGACGCCATACTGTTTCTGTTTGCGGTTCAACGCCCGATTGAGCATCAAGTACCGTTACAGCTCCATCAAGAACACGAAGTGAACGTTCAACTTCAACAGTGAAGTCTACGTGACCTGGAGTATCAATGATGTTTACGCGGTGGTCTTTCCACTCAGCAGTTGTAGCAGCTGAAGTGATTGTAATTCCGCGTTCTTGCTCCTGCTCCATCCAGTCCATTTGAGATGCACCTTCGTGCGTTTCCCCGATTTTGTGGATTTTACCAGTATAATAAAGGATCCGCTCAGTCGTTGTTGTTTTACCAGCATCGATGTGAGCCATGATACCAATGTTACGTGTATTCTCTAAGGAGAATTTTCTAGCCATGATATGATCTCCTTCCGTCTCGGATTAGAGTAGTAATGAATCGCTGAATCTTACCAGCGATAGTGAGCGAATGCTTTGTTAGCATCAGCCATTTTGTGCATTTCTTCACGGCGTTTCACAGAAGCACCAGTGTTGTTAGAAGCATCAAGGATTTCATTCGCAAGACGTTCTTCCATTGTTTTTTCTCCGCGTGTGCGTGAGTAGTTAACAAGGTAACGAAGTCCAAGAGTTGTACGGCGATCAGGACGTACTTCAACTGGTACTTGATAGTTTGCTCCACCTACACGGCGTGCTTTAACTTCAAGAACTGGCATTACATTAGTAAGTGCCGCTTCGAATACTTCAAGTGGATCTTTTCCAGAACGTTCTTTCACAAGCTCGAACGCACCATAGAGGATTTTTTGAGATGTACCTTTTTTACCGTCAACCATCATTTTATTAATAAGACGTGAAACGAGCTTCGAATTGTAAATCGGATCCGGAAGTACGTCACGTTTTGCAACAGGGCCTTTACGTGGCATGTTGTATTCCTCCTTTCAAGGTTTTTAAGCGATTTCGCTTAAATAACCATCAATCATGATTATTTTAATTAGCTTTTTTTAACTTTAGGTTTTTTAGCTCCGTACATAGAACGGCTTTGCATACGGCCAGTTACACCAGCTGTATCAAGTGCTCCACGAACGATGTGGTAACGAACACCTGGTAAGTCTTTTACGCGTCCTCCGCGAAGTAGAACAACACTGTGTTCTTGAAGGTTGTGGCCTTCACCAGGGATGTATGCATTGACTTCCAATTGGTTAGTCAAGCGTACACGTGCATATTTACGAAGAGCCGAGTTTGGCTTTTTCGGTGTCATTGTGCCAACACGCGTACAAACACCTCTTTTTTGTGGTGAGTTTACGTTTGTCATTGACTTTTTGAAGCTGTTATAGCTTTTTCCGAGTGCTGGTGATTTAGATCCCGTCACTTTTGATTTACGTGGTTTACGGACCAATTGATTAATTGTAGGCATCGGTTTTTCCTCCTTTCGAACTTCTTTTTGTAAGACCACACATCCAGGTGGTTCATTTTTGGGGTAAAAACAAAGTCTTTGTGCTTCAATGCACAAAAACTATTAATCAGTAATCGCAACCACAGCTGCACCGACTTGAATGCCACATGCATTTCCGAGTTTATCTCTCGAATCAACATACGTCACTTGAATGTCACGAAGTTTGGCTTCCTCCATTACTGGAGCAATAATCCGTTCTTCTGCATCCTGCGCAATAATAATCTCTATCACTATCCCTGCACGGATTGCTTTCACTGCCTGCTTTGTACCAATGATTGTCTTCTTTGCCTGCTCGACTTTTTCATAAGACATTTCCATATCCTCCAAAGTACAGACATCCAACTATCAACCTTTTGTATTTTATCACCTGTAAGGTAAACTGTCAACACATAAACGAAAAGTCGGGGGAGTTACTTTCGTATTCCCCCGTTTTCAGTTTAAGTTACAGAATCATAACTTACTTAGTTGTAGCTTTTTCTTTTTCTTGTTCCATTACAATATGACGGTAACGCTGCATTCCTGTTCCAGCTGGAACAAGTTTCCCGATAATAACGTTTTCTTTCAAGCCTAGTAACTCGTCCGTTTTCCCTTTAATAGCTGCATCTGTCAAGACACGAGTTGTCTCTTGGAATGATGCTGCTGATAAGAAGGATTCCGTTTCAAGTGAAGCTTTCGTAATACCGAGAATAACAGGACGACAAGTCGCTGGAATTTTATTGACTTTAAGTACTTCCGCATTCGCATCTGAGAATTGGTGAATGTCGAGTAGTGAACCTGGCAATAGATCCGTGTCCCCTGCTTCGATGATGCGCACTTTACGAAGCATTTGGCGAACCATTACTTCAATGTGCTTATCACCGATTTCAACACCCTGCATACGGTAAACTTTTTGAACTTCTTTCAAGAGATAGACTTGAACGGTAACGACGTCTTTAACAACAATCAGTTCTTTCGGATCGATAGAACCTTCTGTTATGACTTCACCTCGGTCAATCATATCACCGACATCAACTTTAAGACGGGCGTTGTATGGCGTCAGATATTTCCGCGTTTCTACTTCGCCTTCAATCGTAATTTCTTTCTGACCTTCACGTATTTCATCAATTTCAATGATTTGACCTTTGATTTCCGAAATAACTGCAACCCCTTTAGGATTACGCGATTCGAAAATTTCCTGGATACGTGGAAGACCTTGTGTTATGTCGGACCCTGCAACTCCACCTGTATGGAACGTACGCATTGTAAGCTGTGTACCCGGCTCACCGATAGATTGTGCAGCGATAATACCAACCGCTTCACCAACCTCGACTGTTTCACCTGTTGCCAAGTTAATGCCGTAACATAATTTACAAACGCCGTGTTTCGTATTACATGTGAACGCAGAACGAATTGTTATTTGTTCAAGTCCCGCATCCAAAATGGCACGAGCTGCATCAGCAGTAATCAAGCCATCTCGTTTAAGAATCAAAGCGCCTGTTTCAGGATGATAAATCGATTTCTTCGTGTGACGGCCTTCGATACGTTCATCTAGACCTTCGATTACTTCCGTTCCATCCATAAGTGCTCCGATATCCAATCCGCGATCTGTACCACAATCATCTTCACGGACAATTACGTCTTGTGCAACATCGACAAGTCGACGTGTCAAGTAACCTGAGTCG